>JAGYOC010000277.1 GCA_018399795.1 Dehalococcoidales bacterium | reverse complement strand
CCAGCACAGAGGTCAGAGAGCAAATCTCCATAAAGATTGGGGGCCACTATGACATCGAACTCGTTCGGTTTCTGTACCAGTTGCATATTCATATTGTCTACGATACGTTCATCAAACTCTATTTCAGGGTATTCTCCAGCAACATCGCGAGCTGTTGAGATAAAAAGCCCGTCGGAAAACTTCATAATGTTGGCTTTATGAACTGCAGTTACCTTTTTGCGATGGTTCGAGCGAGCATATTCGAAGGCAAAGCGGACAATTCTCCTGCTGTTCATCTCGGAAATAACCTTGATACTGAAACCAGCATCGTGTCTTACCACCTCCCCCTTTGTTGCCGCGATGAGCTCGATCAAAGTTTCGGCTTCAGGGCTGCCCTTCTCAAATTCTATACCGCTGTAGAGGTCTTCCATATTCTCACGAACTATCACTAAATCGATATCGTGGTATCTGGAAGGAGCACCCTGGTAGGATTTGCAGGGACGCAAACATGCGTATAGTTCCAGCCCCTTGCGAAGGGCAACGTTGACGCTGCGAAAACCGGACCCGACCGGTGTGGTGACCGGACCTTTGAGGGCCAGGCGGTTTTTTCTTATTGATGCAAAAACTGAGTCAGGCAGGACATTGCCAAGTTTTTCTTGCGCGTCTGCCCCAACAAGTACTGACTCCCATTCAAAGTTTACCCCTGTGGCTGCAAGTACATCTACAGTTGCTTCCGTAATCTCTGGCCCTATGCCGTCACCCGGAATAAGGGTAATATGATATGCCATAAATGTGCTCCATTTCCATTTAAATACCCGGATTCAGACGAAAATCACCATATTTTTTCAGGTAGGGTAGAAGCCCACCCTCATCGAGAATTCGAAGCATTATGTCGGGTATGGGGTTGAAGGTTATCTGAATTCCGGTAGTTATATCAGATACGGTGGACTTTCGGAAGTTTATTTCCAGTTCGTCACCGTCGTTTATCGTATCGGTATCACATAGTAGTATGGGAAGCCCCAGGTTGATTGAGTTTCGAAAAAATATCCTTGCCACGGATTTTGCCAGTATTGCCTGTATGCCGGCCATTTTTATAACCAGGGGGGCGTGCTCACGGCTGGAACCCAGCCCGAAATTGCTTCCTGCAACAATAATATCTCCCTTGTGCACCCTTTCTACGAATGTGGGGTCAGCATCCTCCATGGCGTGCTTGACCAGTTCGGGTAGATTGCTCCTCAGGTAAGCGTAACGCCCCGGAATAATCTGGTCGGTCGAAATTCCGGATCCAAATTTAAAAACGCGCCCTCTATGCAAAGTATTTATCTCCCCTCCGCATCCGATAGAATATCTCTGGGGTCTGTGATCCTGCCCGTCAGGGCTGTAGCGGCAGCGGTAGCCGGGCTGCCCAAATATATGAAGGCCTCGGGATTTCCCATCCTTCCCTTGAAATTCCGGTTGGCGGTTGAGAGGCAGTTTTCTCCTGAGGCAAGGACACCTTGATGAAGCCCGAGACACGGCCCGCAGCCCGGTGGGAGAACTACCGCTCCTGCGTCGAGCAGTGACTTTATATGGCCTGCTTCGATGGCTTCAAGAAGTATTCTTCTTGAAGCCGGGGCGATTACCAGTCTGGTACTGGGATTGCGGTATTTGCCCTTTAAAATTCTGGCTGCTATAGCGATATCATCAAGACGTCCGTTGGTACAGGTACCGATTACAACCTGCTGGATGGGAGTTCCTTCCATATCCTTTGCTCTGGCCGTACTATCTACCGAATGCGGAATCGATATCATCGGCTCAAGCTGGTCGGTGTTGATGGCAATGGTCTGCTCGTACTCTGCCGTATCATCCGGCACAAGCCTTTTGTAGTCACTGCCGCGGCCCTGTTTCTCCAGATAGTCTCTTGTATTTTCATCGGATGGGAAAATACCGGCCTTTGCCCCTGCCTCCACGGACATGTTGGCAATGGTCAGGCGCTCCGATATGGCCATTGTTCCAACGGTATCGCCAGAAAATTCAAGCGCCTTATAGGTAGCTCCATCAGCACCGATCTTTCCAATGAGATATATGATGAGGTCCTTGGCGGATACACCCTGTGCAAACCTTCCTGACAGCGTGACAAGGATAGTTTCCGGTACCCGCAACCACGTCTTGCCAAGTCCCAGGGCAACCGCGCCATCCGTTGAACCCATTCCGCAGGCAAAGGCTCCTATTCCGCCAGCAGTCACCGTGTGGGAATCGGTGCCCAGAATTAGATCCCCGGGCTTGGCCAGGGATTCGGCCACTATCTGGTGACAGACGCCATCACCAACGTCATAGAGCAGGCTGTCATTTTCGCGTGCAAAGCTACGGATGAAAGAATGGTCATTGGAAAGCTCACGGTTCGGGCTTGGAGCAGCATGGTCCAAGAAAAAAGCGGCCCTGGTTGAAGCTGCTGGATGAGCAAAATCGGCAGATTGGAACTGCCGTAGGGCTAGCGGCCCGGTAGTATCCTGGAAGAAAACCAGGGACACTTCAGCTATGATGATGTTTCCCGCTAAGGCTTCAGTCCCGGACCTGAGGCTCAGTATTTTCTCTGATAATGTTTTACCCATATTGAAACCATTTTATGTGAAAACTAAGGTTTTGGTTGCTTACAGTATATATTATGCAATAATACTGGTTTCATTCTGTAAATGCTAAGGTGACATATTTACGGGTCATAATATCAAGGGAGGTTAATTAGCATTGACCAGTATTTATTCTAACAACAAGATGAGACTGGCGCAACCTACTTCAATATACCTAATATCGGTAGTATTTTCCATCTTCTGTTTTCAAATACCTCATGGGTAACAAGAAATGTTATTAATTTGGTATTGTGGTATTTGTAAGCCAATAGCTATGTGGGGGATAATATGGTATTATTTTTTGATCTGTGGGTGAATATATGAGAGGCGATTACGAGATAGATGACCTGGCCAAAGAAGAATGCTGGCGAATGTTCCGCATTATGGGGGAGCTGGTCGAGGGGTTTGATAAGCTTGCCGGTATTGAACCAGCGGTTACTATATACGGTTCAGCGCGTATTGGGCCTGGTGATAACCTCTATAGGCAAACCAGCGAAATAGCCTATGGGCTGGGGCAGATAGGCTTCTCCATAATCAGCGGTGGTGGCCCTGGTGCCATGGAAGCCGCTAACAGGGGAGCCCTTGAAGCAGGGGTTACTTCGGTAGGTCTGAATATCAACTTGCCTGAAGAACAGAAGTGTAACGATTATACCACTATGTCAATAAAGTTCAATCATTTCTTTGCGCGCAAGGTTATGCTGGTCAAATATGCCAGTGCCTTTGTAATAGTGCCCGGTGGTTTGGGGACACTGGATGAGCTTACCGAGGTATTGACACTGATACAAACGCACAAGATAAGGCCTTTCCCGGTAATGCTTTTCGATCGTACTTACTGGAGCGGCCTAATGGAGTGGCTCAGGCATTCTACACTGGGCAGAAACTATATTTCTAAAGGTGACGTTAGCCTGCTGAGAATTTGTGATACCTCCGGTGAGGTTGTTGAAGCGGTGCAGAAATGGTATCTGAATCAGGAGATAGCCGGTCGGGATGCTTTGCTCAAATAGGTTGCTTTAGATAAAGGCTTTTCAGATAACTTGATTGCGATAGAAGGTTCAGGCCTTTCCCCAAAATATGAGCAGGAGATAGATGATGAATATCAGACTCAAATTCCTGGGAGCTGCCAGAAATGTAACCGGCTCCTGTTATTTGTTGGAAACGGATGAACTGCGGATAATGGTGGACTGCGGTATGTATCAGGAAAGGGAGTATCGGTACCGTAATTGGGATGCCTTCCCTTTTCAGCCAGAGAGCGTGGATGCCATTTTTCTCACTCATGCTCATATCGACCATTGCGGCCTGTTACCCAGGATGGTTAAAGAGGGGTTCCGTGGCAAAATATATTGTACCGGAGCGACAGCGGATATAGCCCGGATAATGCTCCTCGATTCTGCTCACCTGCAGGAGGAAGATGCCGCGTATAAAAGAAGGAGGCACCAGCGGGAGAAGAGAAAGGGGCCTCATCCCGAGGTTCCACTTTATAACACGGAGGATGCTCTGGCTACTCTGCCGCTGCTATCTCCGGTCAAATATGGCGAACCGATTTGTTTGGGTCAGTCCCTTGAAGCCGGTTTTTACGAGGCCGGCCATGTCTTTGGCTCTGCCATGATAAGAATAGAAATGAAAGCAAGAAATGAAAACCGTGTTATCGTTTTCTCCGGAGATGTGGGCAGGTGGGATAAGCCTATACTCAAAGACCCAACGCTATTCAGCGCGGCAGATTACGTTGTTGTGGAGTCCACCTATGGTGACAGGATACATGAGGATACACAGGAAATAGGTAGTGTTTTGGGGGATGAAATTAACCTTACCGTCAAACGCGGTGGAAATATCGTTGTACCCAGTTTTGCTCTTGAGCGTACTCAGGAATTGCTATACCACCTCAACCAGCTGCAGATCGACAATGTCATTCCGCACCTGATGGTGTTTGTAGATAGCCCGATGGCGGTAAAGGTTACCGAAGTATTTCAGAACCACCCGGAACTCTTTGACCGTGATATGTCGGCACTACTTGAGGAGCACAAATCCCCCTTTTCATTTACCGGGTTGAAGATGGTAAGCAGTGTTGAGGAGTCAAAGGCTATAAACCATATTACAGGTACTGTAATGGTGATTGCTGGCTCTGGTATGTGTGTCGGCGGACGGATAAAACATCACCTTGTCGCCAATATTTCACGTGTCGAAAGCACTATTCTTTTTGTTGGCTACCAGGCATCGGGGACACTGGGGAGGCATATCGTTGACGGGGCAAGAAGAGTCAGGATACTGGGTAAAAGATACCCGGTAAGAGCCAGTATCGTACAGATAAATGGCTTCTCCGCACATGCCGATAGAAATGAATTGTTGCGCTGGTTATCCGGCTTGGAAAAACCGCCCCGGAGGCTTTTTATTACCCACGGTGAAGAGGAGGCCGCATTTTACCTTGCCCGATTTGTTGAGGAAAAGATGGGATGGAAGGTATCAATCCCCAGATACCGCGACGAAGAAGTTCTTGATTAACAAGGCAGTTGTTGGTGAACACTATCAATTATCAGGAAACGCAGGGTGGATGGAAAAAACTACCAGCGATAGCGTTGGTTTCTTTCCTGACGGCGCAGAATATATCCTGCAACCAGTCCCAGAATAAGACCGCCGAGATGGGATTGCCAGGCTACGTTGGGGAAAAACGAAATTACTATGAAACCACCAATAACGGCTGTCCAGAGGGGCACCGGAACGGGGATGGGAAATACCAGGACTCGCAGTTTCGGCCGCATAATTGCCAGTACCCCTCCAAGAGCAAATACTGCTCCCGATGCGCCTATAGAGATGGAAAAGAGGGGTGCCAGAATTACATAGAAAACGCTACCCAGTATGCCGCCGATGAAATAGATAAAAAGGAATTTCCTGTTTCCCAGCAGGTTACGGAGATATCTGCCGAAGAAAAACAGCGTAACCATGTTGCCCAGTAGATGCCATATGCTGCCGTGGAGGAAGATGCAACTTATTATTGTCCATGGCCTTTCCATTATTGCCCCGGGCATGAGACCAAGCTGAATAATGATACCGGTATTTGTAACGGTTACAATGAAAAGTATTATATTGGTGCCGATTAGTATCCATACGGGATTTAATCTGTAGATTATACTTCTGGACATGGTGCCATCCTTTATACCGGCATGATGCACGTAAGAACAGATTTACGTGGTACTTTACTGCAACTACAGTTGAATTTGATAGGAACAGGACAATTTATTGTAATGGGTATAGATATCGCTATTAGTGATTCCTTCCTTGAAGATAATTATACCAGAACATTCACTTCCATGGCACATAAAGGGTGAAAGCTAGTATTGTGAAGCGCAATATGAAAAATAAGCATGACGGTGTGTCCACTTGACACGGTAGTGTATAATACTATTTAGGGATAGTGACAGTACATAGTTTGATTACTGAAGCTAAATAAAATATACTATTGGCTATCCTATATGGTGTTTTAACGTTATAGTCATTAACAGTAATAAAATATAGCTAGATGGGAGGTGAAGTTTGGCATTTGGCCCCGCCTAGGCTGAGTCATTAATATGGATTACCTGTTTATCATCTTACCAAGTCTAAGTAAGGAGGAAATTTGGTGAAGAAGAAAGAGTTGCTCAAAATCATTATCGGGTTTAGCCTGGTGGCAGTTCTGGCCTTGAGCATTCCCCTGATGAGTAGCTGTACCGGTCCATCTCCCACTCCTGAGCCGGAGCCCACACCGGAACCCACACCGGAACCTACGCCCGAACCTACGCCCGAACCTACGCCTGAACCGACCGAAGAACCCTGGGTATGCGGTTATATCGGTGCTGCGGATACCGATGTTGGCAAGAGCGCTATGCGGGGGACGGAAGTTGCTATTGAGGAACTTAATGCCAATGGTGGTATACTGGGCCGACAAATTACAATGGTAAGTGCGGATTCGGCCGAGGATATAACCGAGGGTATCAAGGCTATGGAGTACCTCAACGAAGTCGAGAACGTAGATTTTATGGTATCCGGCTGCGTTGATGATGTCAGTCTTGGATGGTTCCCCAGGCTTGCAGAATACCAGGTTCCCATAATGGAGACCTGGGCCTCCGCCATTCGTGCGATTGAACAGGTTCATGATGAATACGACAAATACAAGTGCTACTTCATGGACCATATGAACGACTACGACCAGGGTGCTGAGTATGTCGCCTTCGCCAACGATGTTTTGGGCCCGAATGGCGACATGGGCTGGGAGACCTGCGTAATATTCTATGAAGATACTGCCTACGGTGGTGGTGTCGCCGAGTACGTTCGTGATGAGATTGCCCCCGGCGCTGGTATAGAGGTTATCGGTGAGAAGATGTACGATATAGAAACCTTTGATTTCAGCCCCGTCTACGGCGACATTATCGATATGGACCCTGACTTTATCTACCATATCGCTTCGGTGAACTGTATTCCACCCAGTGCTGCCTATGTTGAGCTACAGGTACCCATACCCATCACCGGTGTGAATGTTGCCGCGGCCAGCAAGGAGTTCTGGGGTGATATGGGTGGTATGGCAGGAGGTTTCTGCTCCACCTCACCGCCGCCTTGTCTGGGTATGGACTTCGATCCTCCCACTCAGAAGTTCATCGATGCCTATGAGGCAAAGTACAGCTCCCGCCCCATATTCCCCCACTTTGACGGCTTCAATGCCTACTGGGGTGTTATGATGATGGCCCAGGCTGCCGAACGTGCCGGTGGCTTTGAGCCACTGGATGACTGGGTAGCCGAGATGGAGGCCACTGACCTCAAGCTCTGGAAGGAGGGCGGATTGGAATCCGCTGGCCCGGATGATGTGCTGTGGCAGTATTACAAGTTCTACGGGCCGGACCATGCCTACACCCATTCATCAGTTTTGGATACTACAGGTGAAGATGGACGCCCCGGTGGTATGGTAATGCAGTGGTACCCGGATGAGACAGTAAAGGTGATTCACCCCTACCGCTGGAAGAATGGTGACTACTACCTGCCGTCCTGGGTTGAGACAGATTAAAGTCTATCGCTGGGGCAAAGAAGTCACCGGCGATGACAAGACACATGGTATGCTAGGTATTATGAGGGGAAGGGAAATGCCCCTTCCCCTCATATTTGAGCCTTAACGGATGAATTCAAAAGAAGGACAAGTTCTATGCTAGCCATAGCAATTAACGGTGCCCTTTTAAGTGGTCTGTATGCGCTGATTGCACTTGGGTTTACCATGATATACGGCGTGGGTAGAGTATTGAATCTTGCCCACGCCGGCTATGTTATGGTAACCGCTTATATCTTCTATCATGCCTGGCAGGTGATGGGCCTGCCAATGGGCCTGGCAATGCTCATCGCGATTGCCTCCGGCGCCGGGCTGGCGCTGGCAACCTACACCGGTTTGGTTAGACGCTATCTCAACAACCCCACCGTTGTTTATGTTTCCACCTTTATTCTGGCCCTGGTTATGAACTATTTAATCGTATTGTTCTTTCACATGGAAACAATCAACGTTTGGCCAGTTGTGGTAGGTATTACCAAAGTATTCGGATACTCCGTGTCCAAAAATATGATTGCAGCGCTGATTGTAAGCTGGGCTTGCATAATAGGCGTATTGATGTTTATCCGGAGAACTCATATGGGAAGGGCGATGAGAGCTCTGGCCATGGACCGCAAGGGGGCCATCGTATCTGGGATAAATCCCGATACTGTAAATATCATGACCTGGGCGATATCGGGTGCGCTGGCCGGAGTTGCGGGAATATTTTTCGGTAGCTATACTTACCTCATACCCGAAATGTGGCATATGCCGCTGGTGATGTCCTTTGCTATCGTTGTCATTGGAGGATTGGGTAGCATCGAAGGCACCATTATCGCGGCTCATATTGTGGGATATATGCAGACTACCACCCAACTGGTCATCGATGAGAGATTAAGGGGTGTTTTTGCCCTGGTAATTATGATTATTATGCTGATATTCCGTCCTAAGGGACTGTTCGGTAAGTAAATGCAAAGGGAACGAATTAAAAGTGGCTAATTGGATTACTTCAAACAGATCATTTCGCTGGTGGATAATTGCAATTGCTGTAATGAGCGTGCTCCCCTTCTTTGTTCCCAGCAACTACCTGAGAACCTGTATTATGGCCAACTTCATGGTAATTTTCGCAATGAGCTGGGACATGATGTCGGGCTATACCGGCTATGTCAGCTTTGGCCACCCCTTTCTTATTGGTATCGCCGGGTATGTCACTGCTATGTTATCCCGCCAGGGTGGTTTCCAGCCGGAACACGTCGTGTTGCCGTTGTATGCGACGATTCCCCTGGGAGTAGCCGCGGCGGTTGGTGGCGGCATGTTATTTTTCCTGCCCAGCATGCGTACAAGAGGGCCTTATTTCAGCCTGATAAGTCTGGCGTTCCTGATGATATTGCATAGGATAATGATTGCTGACCCCGGGGGCCTGACCGGGGGGGACCGTGGCCTGACCAGCCTGCCCTATGTTACCACTGGCGTGGCCAATAACTACTGGCTGTCTCTTGGTATCATGTTTGCCATCGCCGTAAGTCTGTGGCTGGTTGCCAAATCTGACGTCGGTCACGTCTTGAACGCAATCCATATGGACGAAGATGTAGTTGAGAGTAGCGGTCTGAGCACCTACCGGTTCAAGAGGTTCGCTTTTATTTTGAGCGCACTGACAGCCGGTATAGGGGGCGCTTTCTACGCTCACTATATGGGTTCGATATCCCCTCGTGGTGCCTTCAGCTATACCTTCTTGCTCAATATTATCATTTCAACCGTA
>JAGYOC010000276.1 GCA_018399795.1 Dehalococcoidales bacterium | reverse complement strand
ATGAACTTTGGCACTCGGCAAAAAAACCTCCGCAAAGCTCCCACCGACATTCAACCGCCGGATACACGCATCTTGGATATCTCTAAAGACAGCGACCAGCTTCTGCGGGAGATGCGCTCTAAAACCCGATACAACATCCGTTTGTCCGAGCGAAAGGGAGTGAGAGTTACTGATGCTCATTTTAACCGATTAGATGAATGGTACCGGATGTATACCGAAACTGCGAAGCGTAACGGCATCTCCCTGCACACCTATCAAAATTTTGAAAAACTGCTGGAGGTAGAGCAGACACAGGACCTTCCCAACACCGAAATCCACCTGCTTATGGCAGAGAAAGACCACACCCCGCTGGCCGGAATGATATTAGCCCTGCATGGAACTACCGCCACTTATCTGTATGGCGCATCCCGAACTGAACAGCGGAACCTCATGCCTACCTACCGCCTGCAGTGGGAGGCTATACGTCTGGCACAGCAAAAAAAATGTGTTTCCTACGATCTGTTTGGTATTCCACCGGCGGAACAACCCGCCCATCCCATGTTTGGCCTTTATCGTTTTAAAACCGGTTTCGGAGGCTACTCACTCCACCGTCAGGGCTGCTGGGATTATCCGATTGACCAGGATGCCTACCTGCAGTATGCCGGACAGGAACCGGTCGGCACGGCCTATCACCGCCATTGAGCGGTAAAGCGCTCAAACAGCTCGGGTATTCCCTCTTTGCGACTTCCGATCCCCTGCCAGACGGGAGGCCTGCCGCCCCCTTTTCCATCGATGAGGACTAACAATTCTTTTTTCCGGCTGTTAAAATCGAATTCGACCTGTTCGGATACAGCGATCAGCCATTGAAAATCCTCGCCCTGATGATTTATCACACAGGCAGCCCATGGAAGGTCAGCCGGCAGCTCCTGGATCAACTTTTTCAGAAAATCCTTTCCTTCCTCCTCAAATTCAGCCGTAATAACCGCCGATTCACCCTGGGCATTCCTTAACAGCTGCTGAGCAGTCAACCGGGCGACCCGGCTCTCCAATGTATTGGCCCGCTTCCTTTGCTCATTCAACTCCTGAAGAGAAGCCTCCACCCTTGGGAGTAGCTCCTGCGGCTGGGCAGAGAACCAGTCGACCAGGGTCAGAACAGTTTGATTTTTGTAATCGTAATCGCGCATTGCCCGTTCGCCTATCTTCCAGTAAAGCCGTACTCTGCCACGAATTTTTTCAGTGGATATATGTTTTAGTAGTTTTACCTCGCCCGTAGTGGCAGTATGGATCCCTCCACAGGCCACCGCATCGTAAGTATCAAGCTGTACCAACCGTATATCTCCGCTTACCTTCGGTTGGCGCCGCAAATCATATTCACCCACATCCGAATCTTTCACCCAGCGGGTACGAACCGGTAAATTACGGTTAATCAGATCCATCGTGGCTGTTTCGATCTCTTCTATATCCTCTCTCGATATCTCCTCGATATCAAGCTCGATAGTAGTAAAGTCTTCACCTTGATGAATAGCAACCGTGTTGTAGCCGAAACGCCGGTACATGACCGCCGAGAGGATATGCTGTCCGGTATGCTGCTGCATATAATCAAAGCGATGGCTCCATTTAATCAGTCCCCGGACTTCGGAATGTTCGGGTTCTTGCTCCAGGATATGCCATACCTCATCATCGCGCTTCTCTACCCGGATAACCGGAATGTTGTCGATCCAGCCGATATCCGAGGGCTGTCCTCCCCCTTCAGGGTAAAACAGGGTGCGGTCAAGTTGAACCGCCACGCCTTCTTTCTGCGGCTCAACCGCAGTTACAGTCGCGGTAAAGCTCGTCTCATATGGAGTTTCATAATACAACAGCTCGCTCATATTCACCATTCCTCTTCACCCAGCAGCTTAGGTTACAAATTGCTCAACCTGCTTTGAGATTGCATCAATAGTTTCTGAGATCAGCTGGATAGCCTCATTCAAATCTGATACCGCCCCATTGATCTCCTGGATACCGGTATCGATCTCTGATACTGCATGGTACACATTCTGTGATACCTCTTCAACATTTGACGTTGAAGTACTGATCGATTCTGCCCCGTTGGTCATTTCAGTAGAACCGCTCTTCACTTCGGCGGTAATCTCACGCAGAGACTCAACCGCATTATTTATCTCCGTAGCCCCGGTAGAAAGCTCTTCCATAGTAGCGGAAACCTCGGTAAAAGCTTCGGTCGCCTCATTAGCCCTTACTTCTATGTCCTGGTAGGTTTTTACCGAATTCTCAGTAAAAGTCTTTAATTCCGATATGTTCTCAACAGTACTCTCCAAGGTTTCGGATATT
>JAGYOC010000275.1 GCA_018399795.1 Dehalococcoidales bacterium | reverse complement strand
CCCCTGCGCTTACACCCCAGGGGCCCTTATCAGAGTCAATCTCGCGGATATTACTAATTCCGTACCATGCTTCCGGAAGGCGGAGACCGACCCTTACAGCATGCGGCTCCGCATTAACAGCGATAATATACAATTCCCCCTCCAAGACCTTCCCCAGAACATGCAGCGCGCCGGCATCGTCTCCATAAACGGCAATGTCCGCTTCCCTGTGAGATAGAAAAACCGGCTCAAGGGCCAGCAGTTCATCTATCAGAACAGGCATTCCCAAACGCGGCTCAATTCCTACCGTTAGGCCGTAATGGGAATACCACATCATACCCTTTGCCCCGTGCACAATTCCGAGGTAGGTCATGCAGCGAGTCTCATCATGGGTAGGCATACGAACATCTCCCGCGTGAGCATACATTGAAAACAGCGGCGAGTTTATTATGGCCTTTTTCCCCCCGGTCAGTTCCCGCGCCAGCTTAATCTGATCGGCGACTGTGGACAAAGGGTTCGAAGGCCCCGAATCGGTGAACATGCAGTACCAGTGTATTCCGACCACATCGCTCGCCTCATTATAATACCTGACTGCACCGGCATTATTAAAAGAAATATATGCTGGACGAAAAGGATCCCCGTCTTGGACAGCATCTCTGACCCCTTCAAGATAGGAAGGCAAAAACCTGGTAAGTGAAGGCTCGTCGGCAAGGTACCATCCGAACTTGCCGCGGACATTCCTGTACTGAGCCACGCGTTCGGATATCTTATGTGAATCCGCGGTCGGCAGTGGGCGGAGGCCCAATTCGGACCTGCCGTCTATAATGTGGGGCCATAAATCGCTCGTATGCGGGAACCTTAGTATCCACCTGCCCTTTTCCGCGCCGGCTTCCAGCATATCTGCGACTTCCGGATTTACATTGAGATCCGGTGCCGGGGAATAACTGTGCCCTAAATTGCAGCTTTGTCCCTGATGCATATTCCATGGCGAGCCGAACATTCCAACCAGAAAAGTTTCCCGCCCATTTATTACAAAATTCCGATGTTCATTTACCCGCACAAGGCTTTCTGAAGGCGGGTATACGAAAAGTGGGGTTTCCGCCCCGTATAAAACTTCCTCGCCCCGCAATACCTCCGCTGTGCAGATATATTCCCCAGGCTCCAGCCGCGGTATTCCAACCTCATGCTCGCCCTCGAAACGCATCCCGTTCTGCACAATGACTTCGGATATAGCTTTTGCCTTACTGTCCACGATACTCAGTCTTAGCACATGCTCTTCTCCCCATTTTACATTCCATTTAACTGATAAATGAAGACGCACCGCATCAATATCCATGTTTTGGTATATTGCAGAACGGTAGAAGGGATGCGACACCTTTAATTCGAGAGGGGATGTATCCACTTCAATATCAAACCGCCTCCAAGCAGCATTAACACCTGAGGGCAGCTCCTGAAGCACAGCGGTAAAAGGAAGTACTCCGCTGTGTGAAACATTAAGTGAAAAATCCATGAGCCTGCTCTCATCGGAATCCAATCCGAAATATTCAATTATCTCAATATCTTCAGTCCTGTCTTCGTCGACTCGGATTTCACCTTGAAGGCCAAATATTTGGAAACGGTCCGTCAAATTTCTAACTGCAATGTTCAAATCCATTCGATACGAACCGTCATCCTGAGGAACAACCTGCTTGATTGTTAAAGGTCCGATCCTCCATCCATAACTGCGGTAATTAATCTCTATCCCGGCAATGGGCGTATAATCTTCGAGATTGAAATAATCCGATAAAGCGGTGTAGCTTAAAAACCGGGGTCCTCCGCCCGAATAAGTACGTGCCAGATTGAAGCGCCAGGAATCAGTGGTGACCATAGGCTGCCCATCATCATAAATGGAAAGCAAATTATCAAAGCCTATACTCATCTCCATTGTCCAGCGATCCTCTTCGAGCTGTGTCTTGACCTCAACTCCCCTCATCTCCCAGCTGGGAATGCGGTCCCTGGTGTGACGGTATCTTGTTTCCCATTTTGCTCCGGCGGCGTTAGCCATAATCTGAAAATATGGGCCGCCACGCCCCGCGGGATCCACAAACAACTGTATTCCGTCATCATTCCATATTGATGAACTACCGTCGGTTTCCTCCAACCTTATACTGTCCATCTCAGGTTGCTGGGCGATAATACCCAGGTAAAGATTCTGGCGGTCGTATAATATATGAAAAACCGTCTCTACGGTGGGG
>JAGYOC010000274.1 GCA_018399795.1 Dehalococcoidales bacterium | reverse complement strand
CACCATGCCGGAGGGTTCATGGCATTCTTTTTTTCTGGCCTGTTCAGGCGGCCGGCCTTCGCGGAAGAGGAGGCGGCGGGTTTTCAACAGGCAAAAAATGGAAGAGTGTAAGTGAAGAACCTGAGCCGGTTCACTATATAATCTGTAATGGAGATGAAGGAGATCCGGGGGCCTTTATGGACCGCAGCATTATGCAGGGCTGTCCCTTTATGATCATCGAGGGTATGACCATCGGGGCCTATGCCGTTGGCGCGAACCGCGGTTTTATATATGTTCGTGATGAATATCCCATTGCAATAGACCACCTTCGTCAGGCCATTCACACCGCAAAAAATCAGGGTCTACTTGGAGAAAATATACTGCAAAGCGGTTTTGACTTTGATATTGAAATAAAACGCGGGGCCGGCGCCTTTGTCTGTGGTGAATCATCGGCCTTAATGAGGTCTATAGAGGGGAAAATCGGCGAACCGAATGAGAAATACATTCACGCATCCGAACGGGGGCTCTGGGAAAAGCCGACGGTACTAAATAATGTGGAGACCTTTGCAACTGTACCCTATATTCTTCGGGAGGGAGTTCGGAAGTTTCGCAGTATGGGAACAGAGGAGTCGCCCGGTACCAAAATATTCTCTCTGGTTGGAAAGATAAAGAATGCCGGACTAATAGAAGTGGAACTTGGAACCTCTATCTCTACTATTCTCTACGACATCGGCGGAGGAATAGTAAGGGAGCGCCCTTTTAAGGCAATCCAGACGGGAGGCCCTTCAGGAGGCTGCATCCCAGCGGAATATGTAGACACCCCTATCGATTTTGATTCACTTAGCGAACTCGGTTCTATGATGGGCTCCGGAGGGCTGATTATTATGGACGACCATGACTGTATGGTCGAAATAGCCCGCTATTATACCAATTTCCTGGTTGAGGAATCATGCGGAAAATGTACTCCCTGCCGGGAAGGGCTGCTGCAAATAGTGGAGATTCTTAACCGAATTACCTCCGGCCAAGGTCAAAGAGAAGATTTAGACACTCTGGAAGAGTTAGGTACATATGTGGCGGAAAGCAGCCTGTGCGGTCTGGGAAAAAGCGCAGCCAATCCGCTCCTCAGTACCCTGCGGTATTTTCGGGAAGAGTATTTAGACCATATCGACAATTCCCACTGTACCGCCGGAGTGTGCAAGGAACTTACCACTTTTAAGATAGACCGGAACAAATGCACCTCCTGCGGACTCTGCGTAAAAGTGTGCCCGGTGGATGCAATCAAAGTGGAGGATACGCAGTACACTATCGAACAGGATTTATGCATCCGTTGCGGTGAATGCCGCACCGCATGCCGCTTCGAAGCAATCATCTGGTAAAGGGAACAAAGGATATGAACAAGGTACAAATTGAGATAAACGGAACACCACTAGAAACAGAGCGTGGGACAAGGCTTTTAGATGCCTGTACCAGTCTGGAGATCTATATCCCCACACTCTGTTATCATTCGGCCTTGCCGGGATATGCCGGGTGCCGGCTGTGTGTGGTAGAGCAGCATCGGAAGGGGTGGTCTAAACTCGTTACCGCCTGTGAATACCCGCTTATGCGCAGCGGAGAAAGTTTTTCCACGGATACCGAAAAGGTCTGGGACAGCCGTCTTAAATCCGCCGAGCTGCTGTTGGCCCGAGCTCCCCACGCAAAGGAGGTACTTGAAGAAGTACTCGGCAGGACAATTCAATCGAGATTTACCGAATTAGAAGTAGACAACAAAAAGTGCATTTTGTGCGGACTATGTTACCGGCTCTGTCATGCCCAGGGGACGGCCGCAATCTACACCACCGGCAGGGGTGCCAATAAGGAGGTAAGCACACCCTTTCATGAAGCAAACGAGGCCTGCATCGGATGCGGCTCATGTGCGGCTATATGTCCTACCGGGGCAATTACAATGAAGGAGCCTCCCGGAAAGAGGGCTATCTGGAGGCAGCTCTTTACCCTGGAAAACTGCCCGGTATGCGGTACACCCCATATAACCCAGCCTATGATTGAGTATATGCGGGAGCGCACGGAGCTGTCTGAAGAGCTTATTCGTATGTGTCCCCCGTGCAGATTAAAACACCTCTCCTCCGGGATGAGCATAGGAACAGCCGGAACTCAGTATCAACAAGGTATGGCTA
>JAGYOC010000273.1 GCA_018399795.1 Dehalococcoidales bacterium | reverse complement strand
TCTCATGGGTCTGGCCAACCTGGTTCCGGGAGTCAGCGGCGGGACCATGCTGCTGGCCGCCGGGGTATATACTATCTTCATCGGCGCGGTGGCAGACCTTACTGCATTGCGCTTTCGCTCCCGATCGCTGCTGGTGGTTGTAACGGTGGCAGGTTCCGCAGCCCTCGGTATTCTGCTTTTAGCCGGTCCGATTAAGGAGCTGGTGGTGGGGTACCGCTGGATTGCCTACAGCCTCTTTATCGGCCTTACCCTGGGAGGCGTGCCGGTGCTAAAAAAGTTAATCGGCCCTGTCACCCCCAGCGTAATGTGGGGCGCCCTGGCCGGTTTTGCCGGTATGGCTGCGCTGGCCTGGGTGCAGCAATACGGTTCGGCCGGTGCAGGGGCCGCCGGCAGCAACTGGATAATGATGCTCCTGGCGGGCTTGGCCGGAGCAAGCGCAATGATTCTTCCCGGCATCAGCGGTGGATACCTGCTGCTGATTCTTGGCCAGTACATCCCCATTCTCTCGGCGCTCGACCAGTTTACCCATGCTCTAGGGGCCGGAGATCTGAAGGCTCTGGGAGAGATCGGCTTTGCGGTTATCCTTCCGGTCGGCCTCGGTCTGGTAATTGGAGTGGCCGGTGTGAGTAATCTGCTTACCCTGCTGTTGACCCGTCACCGGCAGGCTACCCTGGGGGTACTGGTAGGATTACTTCTGGGAGCAGTGGTTGGCCTGTGGCCCTTTCAGGAGGGGGTAAAGCCGCAGCCCGGCTATGTGCATCAGGGACAGGAGCTGAACGCGGGCCAGATTGAGGAGCTCTCCGCCGATGACTATCCGACCGACTTTTTCAAGCCCACCGCCGGACAGATCGGCGCCTCGCTACTGCTTATCGGGGCAGGATTTGCAGCGACCTCTGCGATTTCTTTAATTGAAAAACACAGCGGGAAAAGTAGCAGAAAGAGTAAAAGAACGCAATAGTAATATCACTTAATTAGGTTTATACTATGACGTATAAGTTAATGCTCCTTAAGGGTTTTGTATGTTAAGAAAGATTCTCCTTGTTGAAGATGAGCCAGCCATTACAACAGACAAAGCAGAGACCCTTCAGAATCACGGCTTTTCAGTGGTCACAGCCGCTACCAAAGAGAAAGCCCTTGAAATACTTAAGACAGAACCTGAAATCTCATTATTACTGATAGACATAAGTTTCGGTAAAGGGTCTGATGGAACCGAAGTTGCCAAAGAGATTCTCCAGTACTATGATCTTCCAATTGTGTTTCTCACCAGTCACTCGGAAAAGAAGTATTTAGAGAATGCTAAAAGAATCACCAACTACGGGTTTGTTTTAAAGAACTCCGGTGAATTCGTGCTCATTGAATCAATACACATGGCGTACAAACTGTTTCAAGCAAAGAAAGATCTAAAAATCGAGAATGCGAAGAGAAGAGAGTCCGAGGAAAAACTTGCCGCTATCTACGAGCATATATCAACCGGAATTGCGCAAATATCCTTGGACTTCCATATTGAGGCGGCCAATGAAGCCTACTGCACTATGCTGGGGTATACCGAGGATGAGCTGAAGGGAAAACATCTAAAAGAGATTACCCATCCGGAGGTAATAGACAA
>JAGYOC010000272.1 GCA_018399795.1 Dehalococcoidales bacterium | reverse complement strand
GAAAACAGCTCTTCCTCCGATTTAATGGAACGGAACTCCCCATCATGCACTACAAAGGGGCCAAAGCGGCCTCGATTCGCGGCCACTTCCTTGCCGGTTTCCGGATGAGTCCCCAGAATCCGCGGAAGACTCAACTGCTTTAGGGCATCTTCCAGGTTAGCTTCGCTCGGTTTAAGCCCTTTGTCGAGAGCAGCACGTTTAGGTTTGGGGTTTTCCTCGGTAACCTCTCCAAGCTGATAGTATGGTCCGTAGCGGCCGGTCAGGCAATAAATAGCCTGGCCGGTTTCAGGATCATGACCCAGAGGTTCCGGTCCATTCTTCTGAATCTCGATTATCTCCCGCACTTCCTCTTCTGTGAGATCGGCAGGGGCAATATCCTCGGGAATCGAAGCATGAATGGGCCCGTTTTCATCGTCCTTGTAGACAATATACGGTCCGTATTTGCCTACCTTAATGCCGTCTACGATATTGATATGGGGCAGTTTAATAGTGCGGGTCTCATCGGGGGAAATCTCCTTTTCCCGCTGTTCTACCTTCTTCTGCAGCCCGTCCTTCCCGGTATAAAAGGACTCCAGATATTCTTGCCGGTCAACTTTCCCGACTGCAATATCATCCAGGGCAGCCTCCATAGCTGAGGTAAACCCGTACTCAATAAGATAATGAAAATGGTTTTCCAGCAGCTGTACCACTGCAAAACCGGTAAAAGTGGGCAAAAGGGCGCTCCCCTGCTTGCGGACATACTCACGCTCAAACAGGGTATTTATAATCGAGGCGTAGGTTGAAGGACGGCCGATGGCCATATTCTCAAGAGTCCTTACCAGGGTAGCTTCAGTGTAGCGGGCCGGCGCCTTTGTTTCGTGGTAGAGCTGCTGAAGCTCAAGCAGATCCACAGTCTCACCTTCTTCTAAGGGCGGCAGGAAGCTCTCTTTATCATCCAGGGCAGCCTCCGGGTCATCCTTTCCTTCCACGTACACCCGGATAAACCCGGGAAACTCTATGCGAGTACCAGTGGCGCTGCAGATTGTACGGCCGGCGCTGATTTTAACTGTATTTGAAACCTTGCGAGCCTCCGCCATCTGGCTGGCAAGAGTACGTTTCCAGATTAAGGCATACAGGGCTTGTTCCTTCCCCGATAAACCGGTCTCATCCGGGTGCTTAAATACCTCACCCGAAGGCCGGATAGCCTCATGCGCTTCCTGCGCTGATTTTGACTTTGTAGAATACTGACGCGGCTGTTCAGCTAAATACTCATCGCCGTAGAGCTGACGTACCGCCTGTATAGCACCGTTCACCCCCTCCTGGCTGAGGGCAGGAGAGTCGGTACGCATGTAGGTGATAAATCCTTGCTCATACAGGCGCTGGGCAGTACGCATTGTCTCGCGGGCGGATAAGCGCAGCTTACGGTTGCCCTCCTGCTGCAAAGTTGAAGTAATAAAAGGAGGGGCAGGCCGATTTTTACTCTTTTTCTCGGTCAGCGATGTAACCTTCCACTCGGAAGCCTCCACTTCAGCTTCCAGTGCAGCAACCGCCTGCTCGTCTAATACCACTACATCTTTTTTAGGCAGTATTTTACCGGTCTCCGGATCAAAATCCTTTCCCCCGGCAACCCGCTTGCCGTCAACCGATTCCAGGGCAGCCTCAAAACGGTAGCTTGCCTCTGCACCGTTCTCAGTAGCTGCTCCGCCGGTACCATGCTTTTTCAACTGTGCCTTCAGGTCCCAGTAGACCGATTTCTTAAACCTGATCCG
Organism: Dehalococcoidales bacterium; assembly: GCA_018399795.1. The sequence goes on along the minus strand of JAGYOC010000272.1, from coordinate 1,953 downwards.
CTCCCGCTCCCGCTCGACAATTAAACGCAGCCCGGGGGACTGTACACGGCCGGCGGAAAGGCCGTAAGCGATTTTCTTCCAGATTAGCGGAGAGAGGGTATACCCGTACAGACGATCGAGAATGCGGCGAGTTTCTTGGGCATTCACCAAATTAGTGTCTATATCACGCTCGTTTTCCAGTGCCTTCTGAATAGCTGTTTTTGTGATCTCGTGGAACACCATCCGCTTCACCGGCACCTTCGGATTGAGCACCTTCACCAGATGCCATGAAATGCTCTCCCCTTCCCGGTCTTCATCAGTTGCCAGCAGAAGCTGATCAACCTCTTTAAGCTTCTTTTTAAGCTCCCGAATGATCTTTCCCTTTCCCCGGGGCACAATATAGAGGGGCTTAAACCCGTTCTCTACATCAATACCGAGCCTCGCCCAGCCGGTCTTTTTTAGATCCTTCGGGATATCGGACGCCGATTGCGGCAGGTCACGGACGTGGCCGATACTCGCCTCTACGATGTAATTCTTGGGAAGAAAGCGTCTGATAGTACGCGCCTTTGTTGGCGATTCGACAATTACAAGTGCAGTGTGTTCCATAGTAACCCATAACTATACCGATAGCGGGTATTCTGTAAAGGGGCATCGGCGGCCTTTATGTGGCCTTTATAAAAAAATGGGCTGAATTAGCCGTTTCTACCGGATAATACCGCCACCGAGGACGATCTCGCCATCATACAGCACCGCAGACTGACCGGGGGTTATGATATGGGGTTCTTTTAACTCGATCAAAGTTGGAGAGCCGGGGGTAACCCGACAGGGCGTTTCTCCGGCATTGTAACGGACCCTCACGGTGGCCTCAAAACTCTCTGAAACGGGAATAAACCAGTTACAGCGTTCGATGCTAAAGCGGGTATCACCCAGCTCCTCTTTCCTCGCAACTACCACTTTGTTTTCGGCCGCGTTGAGTTTAGCCACATACCAGGGGCCGTCGGATAGGCCCAAACCCTGGCGCTGACCAATGGTGTAATGCATATATCCCCGGTGCTCTCCCAGGGGCCGTCCCTGCATATCCACAATCCGGCCGGGATTCTGGGTCAGCTTATTTTTGGTATACTCTTCTATAAAATCTATATATTTTCCGTCTACAAAGCAGACATCCTGACTCTCTTTTATGCTTGAGCTGGGAAACTTGTGGGCATTGGCCAGCTCCACCACTTCGGGTTTTGTCATGCCACCCAAGGGAAAGTCACACAGGGGTAGAATGTCCGGATTGATGTGGTAGAGCATATAGGACTGGTCTTTTGCAGTGTCAGCACCTTTCTGCAGGAGAGTTCTGCCATTCTGCTCCTGTGTACGGACATAATGACCGGTTGCCATATGCAGCGGCTCCTCGCCCGACATGTGGCCCTTCTCTACCAGCAGAGTCTTGATGCGTTGTGGAAACAGCCCGAAGCGTACAAACTCATTACAGCGGACACAGGGGTTTGGAGTTTTCCCGTGGCGGTAGTTTTCTACAAAGTCATCCACCACAGATTTCTGAAATTCATCAACCAGGTTCAGGATGTAAAAAGGAATTCCTAGCCGATCACAAATCTCCCGGGCGCGCTGCAGGGTCTCGGTGTTACAGCAGTTTGAATCTTCCCATATATAATGGCTCACCCCGATCACTCGACTCCAGCGTTGGGTAAGCAGATGAGCAGCGACGCTTGAATCAACCCCGCCACTCATACCAATTGCAATTATTCCGTCGTTCATAGGGTAAATATAACCAAATTACTCAATTTTTGTTAACCACTTTCACGGTAAATCATAAGAGGTTTTATAACTTTTTGCATTGTCGGGCGCATATCCCGGCTTTCGAGCATTTCAATCAGCCGCTCGCAGGCTAGTCGAGCGTGTTCTTCCCGGGGCTGGTGAACCGTTGTCAGCTTAGGGCGAAAATAGCGGCCAAGCTCGGTATCATCG
>JAGYOC010000271.1 GCA_018399795.1 Dehalococcoidales bacterium | reverse complement strand
CCAGCCATTCGCGGGCGATATCGCCCACCGGTTTAAGGTCATCATCAAGTTGTAAGAGACCGCTGAATATCTGCGAGATGTACAGGTGGGAGGTCATATCACCAGAAATGGCCGGGTCAAGGGTGAGAGGGTCAGTACCGGAAAGTGTCAATACTCCGCCATCGCTGCTTGGGATGGTTGGTTCTGGTTCTGCAGGTGAGGATGGGCTTGGCCAGCAACCGCTGAGGAGAAGACCGGTGATAACCGCCAAGGCGATACCGGCTATTGATAATATTCCTTTTTTAGTATTCAATCCCAGTTACCCTTTCCTTCCCGGCACCTATTTGCCCCTGACATTATCTAGCCGTTCCAGTAGCTTTCGATATTATTGACCTCGTCGCCGGTCTGGTAGAATGCGGAACCAAGGTCTTCCGCCAGCGACTCGATATTCTCCATCCAGTTGCTTAACTGCTGATACGACCACTGGTGGCTACCGCTGTTATACCCCTCTACAGCTTTGTTGTAGGAATCTATGGTATCGCGGTAGAATTTTACTCTCGCCTGATATCCCGAGTAGTAGCTGTAGTTGAAGGGGTCGGAGCAGGTGGTGTATTCCAGGTCCCCCCAGAAGCGATCGGGGCTGCCGCTGCATTCGATAAACCTGGTCCTGATACTGTCCAGGCCGATTACTCCGTATTGCTTTCCGATCTCTACAAAGGCAATATGGTCGGCTTCGGTGCTATCGACATATACTGTTCCGTGATCCGTTGTTTCGAAGGCATTCAGGGCATGTCCCTGGCCAACCAGGAATTCAACCTCTACATAGGCGCACCTGATTCCGTAACTGGTGGCGTTATCCCGCAGTGTTATGGCAAATCCGCTACAGTCAAAAATGCCCTCGACATATTTCGATCTATCGGTATTGTCTTGTTCCAGAAACGTCTTTAATTCCGCCCAGCCGATACCGGTAACTCCCATCTGGCCTGACCGTTCCGATAAATCCTGGTAGCTGCCCAGAAGGCTCTGATAATCCTTTTCGATATCGGCGTAGTCTTCATACAGGTCGTTGTAATCTGACTGTAGCTTCGTCATTTCCTCCCTTATTTCCACGATTTCAGCCTGGGCGGATTCCAGTGCTGACTGCGTGGCATCGTAATCCTGCCGTATACCTGCTCCGTCACAGGAAGATAACGAAGAAACCATTCCCAACAGAACCGAAGTACAAATAACCAGCGTTCTCAAGCGTTTTTACACACACTCACTTAATTGCTTAACTACGGTGTCCTGGTGCGGTAATTGATCTGATATTACTTCCGGCTCACCGGAATTCATGATCCAGTCCTGCCACCTCTTGTCAAGGCCGTCCATACCAAAGCCATAAACCTTTTTCAGAGCCCCGTCGTAGGTACTACCTTCCCGGAAGGTAAAGAGTAGCTCGTGCATTTTGTCCTCTCCGTATGTCTCAATAAGGAATTCTACCAGGCTATAGCTTTCTGCATAGGAAAGGGCGGCTTCACCGGCATAAGCGGAAAATGGGGAGGACAGGCTCTGTACGGAAATGAAATCCTCTTCTGCTATGGCATAATCCAGATAAGTGCTGAGCGATTCCGATAGCGGCCCCTCGCTCCTCACTGCCAGTCCTTCGTCGAGCCAGGTCGGTATTTCGTTATACGGATTGAGGGTTATCTGGTGAGTGACCAGGTGGGTTAACTCGTGGGCGATTGCCCTTTTCCCCCATTCTATATTTTCAGGAGCTATGCCGATGGCCATAATGCCATAACGGGTGAAAGCAACTCCTCCCGTCCATTCCTGGGGGTAGATCATCGAGCCCTGCAGGTCACGGGAGCTGGCATAGATGAAAAGCTCTACCGGTTGTTCGAGATCTGTGGCGGTATACTGTTTGAGCCTTTCCAGTGCCTGCTGGGCTGCCTGCATCAGATCTTCGGCGAAGTATTCATCACCCTGGTACCAGTATAGAGTAACCTCGCCTTCGGTCAGGCTATGCCATGAGTAGCGGTTATCGTCGAAGACGATGTTTGCAGGTGGCGTAGTTATTATCTCCCCGTCGCTATCTCTGACCTTCCACCAGTATTCCAGGATTGAGCCCGGAGGAAGGCCACCTATTTTTCGCATTTCCAGCGACCAATCAATGGAAATTCGGTTATCAGGAACAAAATCTATATAGGCCTCACTTATTACGCGGGCGAAATCTATCCGTTCGATGCGATAGCAGAGCCGAATGTCGGTAATGTCAACATCGCTCTCCGCTGAAAGCTTGAAGGTGAGACGGCCGGGAAAATTTGCCTCGGCGGAGCTGTCTAATAGCCTCAACTTATCTGCTGCTTGAACCGGTTGGGAGATAAGGAAACAAGTTAGCATGAGAAATATTGGAAGCAACAGGGCTATTTTCCTAATCATTGTCTTCTCCCCCGATGTTTTT
>JAGYOC010000270.1 GCA_018399795.1 Dehalococcoidales bacterium | reverse complement strand
ATGAATATATCTTTCACAGAGCGCTCCTTCGTTTACCGTTTACCCATCGTTGCTGGATTTAGCCCACAGATTTATTCCGCCGTCTTTTGCATGGGCATCGATCTGCTGCAGCTCCGCATCGGTGAAATCCAGTTTGTCAAGGGCGGTTACATTCTGTTCAATTTGGCTTACACTGCTGGCTCCCACCAGTACCGAGGTAACCTGCGGATGATGAAGGTTCCAGGCTAATGCCATTTGGGCGAGGGACTGTCCGCGCGCAGTGGCTATTTCATTCAGCTTTCTGATGTGCTCAAGATTCTTGTCTGTCAGCAAATCTTTACTTAGAGCGGTGCCTGATTTCCCTGCGCGCGAGTTCTCAGGTACTCCGTTGAGGTATTTGTTAGACAGCATTCCCTGGGCCAGCGGCGAGAAGGTGATACAGCCGATGCCCTCCTGATCCAGCGTATCCAGCAGTTTTTCCTCTACCCAGCGATTGAGCATTGAGTAGGAGGGCTGGTGAATCAGCAGGGGTGTTCCCAGGTCTCTGAGGATTGCGGCGGCTTCAGCTGTTTTCTGGGCTGAATAGGAGGAGATTCCGGCATACAGGGCTTTTCCCTGACGCACCGCAGCATCCAGGGCCATCATGGTTTCTTCGAGGGGGGTGTCCGGGTCGAAACGGTGGCTGTAGAAGATGTCGACATAGTCCAGGCCCATTCGTTGCAGGCTCTGATCGAGGCTGGCGGTGAGGTATTTCCGGGAACCCCAGTTGCCGTAGGGGCCTGGCCACATGTCGTAGCCGGCTTTGGTCGAGATCAGCAGCTCGTCGCGGTAGGCACCCAGGTCTTGCCGCAGGATTTTACCGAAGTTCTCCTCCGCTGAGCCGGGAGGCGGGCCGTAGTTGTTGGCCAGGTCGAAGTGGGTGATACCGAGGTCAAAGGCACGCAGTACCATTTCGCGGGCGTTTTCGAAGATGTCTACTCCCCCGAAATTGTGCCATAGCCCCAGGGAGATGGCCGGCAGTTTAAGTCCGCTGCGTCCGCAGCGGTTGTAAGGCATGTTGTCGTATCTGGTGTGAGAAGGTAAAAAATGCATAAAAACTCCAATATTGTCTGAGCAGTTGTACGAAGATTGGTGCTGACTATGCAGCAAACATCTAATATACCTCATCTTACAACTTTTTAAATAAAATTGCAAAAAATGGAGCAGCTATTTGTGTTAAGGTAAGGAATAAGATATGATAATAGCACCAATCTTCGTACAACAGGGAGGCCAGGAGTATGCGCATCACAATTTTTGGAACCGGCGGCATCGGCGG
>JAGYOC010000269.1 GCA_018399795.1 Dehalococcoidales bacterium | reverse complement strand
CTCTTCCTTCAGCATCTTGGGCATCCAGACAATCCTCAAAATGCCACCATCGGCACTGATGAATTTTCTCTGGCATATATTGTATTTCCCGTGTCCGATAAAACCGGGGGTACTTATACCACCGCCCACCGTGCCAGCGAGAGTAGTAAACTTCATGCCACACGGAGTCATCTCAGTAAATTCGCGGTTCACCGTCATCACGCCGTTGCACATTGGCAGTACAGCAGCAACACACTCACAACAACCGCAGGTAGTCCAAGGATCATTCACAATGCTGTACATACAGTAGTGATCCAAGTTTCCCCGGGATGCCTTGTAAATATAATCGTTGACCCCCTTCCACATCCCCAGCTTGGGATCAACTGTCTCACCCTTCTCTATCGGCTGGTTGGGACCAGTGGGGTTGATTTCATAGGCAGCTTTACAGTCCATCCAGTTATATGACCCGCATAATCCAGTCTTCTCCGGAGTAACAACACAGACGTGGTTGGGAGCAAAGGACTGGCATAAGAGACAGGAATAATATATATCCGTGGTCTCATCCGTCATTCCCTCGATACGTGCATCCCTGCCAGCATATATCTCCCTCGCCTGCTCCAGCACCTGCTTTACCTTATCCTCCTCCGTGTACAACTTGACCTGCAGCTTATCGAATATACGTCCAAAATCCTGATGCAACTTGGCATGGATCAGAGACCCAATATGTTTGAGCTTGAAACCCTTTTCCTTGGAGGTATGGCTTACTCTCATCCAGGCGATATCCCGCTGCCCGTTATGCCAAACTCCCTGGGCATAGTTAATAAGGTGATGGATCTGTCGCTCCAGAATCGGCTCGTAGTCCTCCTGGAGTTCCCTACCGGCAACTTCAACCACGATTGCCAGTGGTAATGTGCCCCCGGACTCGACGTCATCAATCTCCGGACCGATTACCTCGATCTTGCCATCCTCTACCTCATCCATTCGCTTCGATGTTACCAGCTCAACCATCAGAGTACGGTTTCCACCCGTCTCCAAGTAGAATTCTCCTTTTCTTATCCTCTCTCCCTCGAAAGCGGGCCCAAACGACACCGGGATGGGCACTTTGGCAACACTGGTCTTCAGTCCCCTCACCTCCACAGCCTTGGCTACTATATCGTCATGAGGAATATTGGAAACAACATGCTCGTAGGTACAGATACCGCTGGGTAGGATCTCCGGTATAGGGGTATCGGCAATAGTAGGAAATCCCCAGTTAACCGCCCCCACCGCATTGGCATACCATTCATCGCTAACAAATCCCATCGGCATAACGAAGGAAAACACACGGTCCTTGTTATAGATGAGCACCCTCCTGAAGTCACCGGGCTCAATGCCACCGAAGGACAAAGCAACCCTGGTAGCAAAGCCCATAGCAAAAACGGCCGATGTAATATCCGGACCGAAAGATACCAGCCGGGTCGGCCAGCCTATCTGTACACCCGCATCAATCAATTGCTCGGCAAAGCTCTTTCCGTTATACTTATCGGCCATAAATATATAGAGGTTCTTTTCCTGAAGCTCCTGGGCTACCTTCTTGGCTGTCTCCGGATCGGGTGCTGAACCCACGATAGCGGCAAAACCGGGAGCGGTCCCGTCGACAAACTCGACACCTCTTTTCCTCAGAATAATGTCATCGGCGGCTCCCAGCCAGATTGTGCTATCGCTGATTTCTTCCTGTTTCGTATAGAAACCGGGCTGCTCCAAGTACCGGACAGCCTCAATAATCTCCTCGGCAAAGAAGGTGGCCATCCCGGCATCGAGCGCGGGCGCCAGGTAAGGTAGAGGATGCTCCTCCCTTACTGGTGGCGGCAACAGAGAGCGGCACCTTTCCAGAACCGATTCCGCATCGCCC
>JAGYOC010000268.1 GCA_018399795.1 Dehalococcoidales bacterium | reverse complement strand
TCGATTACGGTCTGACATCGATGGCAGTGCCCCACGGAATGACTGTATGGTTCTACTCTGGCCAGTAGGCCGTGTTCACTAAGATAGGATAGTATTGCCTCACGGCAGTTGAACCTGTCCAGACCAGAAAACGCTCCTGCATTTTCGTTCATGGTAGCATCGGGATTGATGATATTGATGCGAGGTAATCCTTTACGCTGTGAAACCTCGAAGTCAACCGGATCATGTGAGGGAGTAATTTTAACAGCCCCTGTACCAAAGCTCGTATCAACGGCATCGTCGGCAATAATAGGTATTTCGCGGTTAACGGAGGGGAGAACAACCATTTCACCGGTAAGATCTTTATAGCGTTCGTCATCCGGGTTAACCGCTACGGCAGTATCACCCAGGATGGTCTCCGGGCGGGTGGTAGCTACGGTGATGAATCTCCGGTTATCCGCTGCGAGCGGGTAATTGACATAATAGAGCTTTCCTTCGATATCTTTGTGGTCCACTTCCAGGTCGGAAATGGCCGTTGAGCAGCGTGGGCACCAGTTGATAATCCTCTCCCCACGGTATATGAGGCCCTTTTCGTAGAGATTAACGAAAGTGGTGCGTACCGCCCGGCTTGGCCCGTTGTCCATGGTGAATTGTTCCCGGCTCCAATCACAGGATATGCCCAGTCTCTGGTGTTGCTCGCTGATGGTATGCCGGCACTGATCTGCCCACTGCTGCATCTTTTCGAAGAATGCCTGGCGGCCCATCTGTTGGCGATTGAGACCTTCACGGGCGAGCGCTTTCTCCACTATTACCTGGGCGGCGATGCCGGCGTGGTCGAAACCGGGAAGCCATAGCGTGGATTCGCCCATCATGCGATGCCACCTCGTCATAATATCTTCCAGTGTTGCGGTCAGAGCATGGCCGATGTGAAGCTCACCTGTTACATTGGGGGGTGGCATGATGATGACAAAGGGTTTGCGTTGGGGGTCAATTTTCGCTTTGAAGTAGCCGTTTTCCAGCCAGAAACGATACCACCTGGTTTCCACATCCGAAGGTTGATATGCCCTGGGCATGTCATGTTCGGTTCTATTTGCTTCCGTCATACTTATCCTTAAAAAGCCAGTAAATTGGTGCTATAGGTCACTGAATGGATGGGATATTTTCTGCTATAACAGGCTTACCATCCTGTCCAGGATCCTGTCGGCAACGTCCCTTTTACTGAGTAATGGCAGGGATTCCTCGTTACCATGCCTGTCTATGATGATAACCTGGTTGGTATCGCTACCGAAACCGCTCCCTCTGGCGGTGATATCATTGGCAACTATCATGTCGAGGTTTTTACTGACAAGTTTCTGCCTTGCGTTGGAGATAATGTTCTCGCTTTCAGCAGCGAACCCAATGCGGATGATATCACCTCTCAACTGGCCTATTATGTCGGGTATCCTCATCAGTTTGAGAGTGAGTGTTGGTTTTTCCTTCTTTATTTTATTCCGGGAGGTCCTCATAGGTTTGTAGTCGGAGACGGCGG
>JAGYOC010000267.1 GCA_018399795.1 Dehalococcoidales bacterium | reverse complement strand
CTCCAGTGCCTTGTCCTTCTCGATAAACTTACGGTATTCATCCAGCGTTGTTGCACCAATACACTGCAGCTCACCGCGTGCTAGGGCCGGCTTGAGCATATTACTGGCATCAATCGCCCCTTCGGCAGAGCCAGCACCGACCACGCTATGAAATTCGTCGATAAAGAGGATAACCTCGCCCCCGGACTGACGAACTTCGTCCATAACCGCCTTAAGCCGCTCCTCGAACTCGCCACGGAACTTGCTGCCGGCAACCAGTGCTCCCATATCGAGGGCCACCACCTTGCGGCCTTTCAGGGAGTCGGGAACATCATCCGCCACAATCTTCTGCGCCAGACCCTCGGCCAGGGCCGTCTTACCAACACCAGCTTCCCCGATAATGACCGGGTTATTCTTGGTCCGGCGGGTAAGGACCTGCATTATCCGCTTTATTTCATCTTCACGACCGATAACCGGGTCCAGTTTACCCTGGCGGGCAAGCTCGGTAAGGTCGCGGCCGTACTTTTCCAGGGAGCGGTACTTGCTCTCGGCACGGCTATCGGTAACCCGATGACTGCCGCGCAGCTTTTGAAGCGCCGCATAAACACTTTCCTGGTCAACGCCGAGCTGGTGCAGAACACCGGCCGCTTTGCCCTTTTCCTCGGAAGCTATGGCAATGAAAAGGTGCTCGGTGCCAATAAACTCATCCTTGAGCCTGGTCGCTTCCTCCTCAGCACTCCTTATCAGCTGGGCAACCCGCGGCGTCGCGTATATCTGGCCAGTTTCATAGGCAACTCGCGGCGCCTCCTCCAGAACCGATTCGACACTCCGCCTGGCTCTCTCCAGATTTACCCCCAGTTCCTTCAATACCTCGCCGACCAGACCGGCTTCCTGACGCAGCAGTGCCAGCAGGATATGTTCCACATCCCATTGACTATGGTGATACTGCCGGACTATTTCCTGCGACAGAGCCAGTGCTTCCTGGGCCTGCTCGGTAAATTTTTCCTGTTTCACAGCTCATCTACCTCCCTCAATCTTTGTAGCTCTGACTCCCTCTCATCCAGCTGGTTCTGCAACTCATATATCTGCCTGAGCATTCTCAAAATAACCTCTATCCCCGCCAAGTTTACACCAAGCTCGTCCATCAGCTTCTTGGCCCGGCAGAGCAGGGTGATATCACGGTTGGAATAGAGGCGGATATTGCCACGGGACCGTGATGGCTCTATTATGCCAACCCTCTCGTAATAACGCAACGTGTGAGGTCTAACACCTATCATTTTAGCG
>JAGYOC010000266.1 GCA_018399795.1 Dehalococcoidales bacterium | reverse complement strand
GGAAATTGAAACGGTGAACCGTCGCATAACGGTAAAGGCGGCCGACGAGGTGGAAGTCCCGTCCGCGGTCTCCGCCGAGCAGGAGGGTAAAGATTTTTTGCTCGAGTGGGACTACCGGCCGTACAGGGGCCGGGCCGGCGATCTGACCGTGGGCTTTCACGTGTATCGCCGCGCAGTCGGCAGAGGTGAAGAAGGGCAGGCGGTTCGGATAAACGATGCCCCGGTCCTGAGGATTGAGGATTATCTGAGCTACTACGACAGCGGGGTACAGGAGGGGGTGAGCTACCGCTATGGGGTTCAGGCGGTGGATATGATCGGGCGGGTGAGTGAAATCGTCTATTCAAAACCTGTTCAGAGAAGGGATACGAAAGCGCCCCTGGTGCCCATGGGACTGACTGCCATAGATACGGATGAGGGGGTGCGGCTGCTGTGGAACCTTTCGCCGGAGGAGGATGTGCGCTCCTACCATGTGTACCGCAGCGATACCCTTGAAGGGGAGTTTACCCGTATCAATGCAAAGCCGGTGCCCTTTGACACTCCCGATTTTACCGATACCCGGGTGGTACGCGGACAGGCCTGGTTTTATAAAGTGAGTGCCGTCGACGCCGCGGGCAATGAAAGCGCTCCCGGCGGGGCGGCCACTATAATTCCCTCCGACAACGAGCCGCCGTCACCGGTGAGTGGTCTGTCGGGGCAGGTTGATCCGGAAAAGCGTTCGGTAAGCCTGCGCTGGAACCCCTCCGGGGAGGCCGACCTGAAGGGCTATTTTGTATACCGGGTGCAGGGAGATGAAAATATGCTGCGCATTACCCCCGCGCCGATTGTCCCTTCGCAGCGGCCTGAATTCAGCGACCGCAGTGCCCATAAGGACGGTCTGCTGCCCGGGGCTGAATATCATTATCTGGTGAGCGCGGTGGATAATTCGGGCAATGAAAGCGAGCGGAGTAGAATCAGCCTGAAGATTCCCGATCTGGTACCGCCCCGCAAGGTGTTCTCCTTTAGCGCCCGCAGCACCCGGGACGGAAATGTCGAGCTGCGCTGGCAGCCCAGCCTGTCCCGGGACTTACAGACCCACCGCATCTTCCGGATGGATGAAAAAGGGGAGCCCAGGATACTTGCGGAGCTGGAAGCCGCGGAAACCTCCTACCTGGATACGCAAGCCCAGCGGGGAAAGGCTTACACCTACTATGTGGTCGAGGTGGATGCGGTCGGGAATTCCAGCGAAGAGTCCCGGCACCGCCGGGTAGTGCCGGTGGATGCGACTGCTCCGGGCGCCCCGCGAGAGTTTTCTGCACAGCGAGAGAAAAACAGTATCCTTCTGAAGTGGCAACCTCCGGAGGATGAGGATGTGATTGGGTACCGGATTTACCGAGCCGCTTATCCAAAGGCCAGGATCCAGCGCATCGGCCCTGAACTAGTAGAGAGCAGCGAGTATATCACCAGCTTTACCAGCAGTTCGGCGGTGTACACGGTACGGGCGGTAGATACCTCCGGCAATGAGGGTGACGGGATTTCAGTGCAACTCGATTTCAGTGCAACTCGGGAGGACGGAATAAATGCAGGCAATTAAAATACGCAGGCTGCAGCTGTTCACGGGGATATGTGCACTGTTGCTTGCCCCCGCTTTTCTTAGAGCTGAGGTGACCATAGTACGAAACCTCCCGGAGAGCGGGACCAACCAGGCCGAAGCCAGCTGGAAGCGGCCTTCTATTTCGGTGGAGAGGCCTCCGGCTGGGGAAGTTGAGGCGGCCTCCCGTCTTAGCGGCCGTGTAATTGTGGGCGGCTCCGGTTCGGGTACTACTGGTTCGGCCGCGGTAGAGGACTGGTCCACCGATTCTCAGCTGAACTACCGCAGCTACCTGGGCCAAAACGGACTCATGGATATTCAGGCCCAGGCTTTTCGCGACACCGGTATTGACAGTTTTACTCAGCGGTATCTGGGCAGCCTGGCATATTCAACGCCCTCCTTTTCCATGAAACTTTCGGGCAATTACGACCAGAATGAATCGCTTGCCCTCGACGGACAGAGCCTGCGGACTGCGGCAGGGGTGGGGCTGAATATTGCCACCAGCGATCAGGTGCGTTATCCCTTTCAGCTGCAGTACTCCTCATCCTGGGATCAACAGGAGTATGAAGACATTAGTGATGACGAATTAGAGGACCGGCAGAAGGCGGACCACTCCATGTCCCTGTCCTCCGAGCTACCCCTGGGCATGCTACGGCTGAATCTGGACGGCGGATTCGATATTCGCCACGACCGGCTGGAGGATGTGTCCACCTGGGGCTACGGCGGAACCCTGGGCGCTACCTTTCCGCTTTCTCCCGCGATAGGCCTGTATGCCGGAGTATCTCCCCATTATTCAGAGACGGAAGAGCAAATTTTCGAAGATACCTTTCAGGAGCGTTCTCTGGGAAGCGACGCGGGGCTCCTGCTGAGCTTTTCCGAGAGGCTGGAAGGGGAGATTCATGCCCTTCGGGAGGACACCTGGCGCAGCGACCCCGATTTTACCACAGAAGAACTGTCTCATACTGAAATCTGGAAGGGTAGTACTGAATGGAGTCTGAATGCCCCCGAAGAGCTCACCTCAACCGCGGAGTATTTGATTTCGAGAGCAGCGGGAGGAAATATCAGTCATAATCTGGCCGGCGACACCATTTGGGAACAGGACGAGGGGGTTCTGCGGCGGGCGGGAGCAGAGACCCGGCTGATAGTAAGCAATGCTGAAAGCGCTACTGTCGGCGAAGGGACCAGAGAAAGCCTTCGTTGGGGCAGTTTCCTGGTGGTGGTACCGGCGGATGGAATGAAAATAGATACCAGGTATTCGGCGGGCCGTTCGGAGGACGAGGACAGCGATACTACGCAGCAGCATAATGCCTCCGGTGAATACAGCCACAATCCAATGGAGGGTTTCTCCTACGGTCTGGGAGCGGCGTATGCCTATCATGACAGCACCGATAAAAGTTCTTCTACCTATTCAGGGAACGGGCGGGTGAACCTGAGCCCTGTATTCGGGTATCGGCGGATTGATTTGGGGGTGGCGGAGATTTTTGAATTGGAAGACGAGTCCGGCGGACAGAATCTGGTGTCAAAAAGCTCTTTTACCAGTTCAATTCCGCTTACAAAGCAGTTCAAACTGCGGTATCTGTTCAGCTGGGAATGGGTGAATCTGGCCGCGGAAGGGGCTGCGGAGGGCTCGGCTTTTCAGCACAACGCCGGCTTCTCCCTCGGCGGGCCGCGGATCCCCTTTCGGATGAACTCGAACTACCTGGTGGGCCATGGATTCAGGGGACTGCAGCATCAGGTAGATGCGCGGCTCGATATTCCGCTGCAGGAGGCTTTCAGTGTAATTTCCAAATTCAGCTACCGGTACGCCGAAACTGTTGAATATGAAACTCCATTTCTCTTTTCCACATTTGCCCATTATGAGTTCTAAAACTGTCCGAAGGCTTGCCCTGGCCGGGGTCCTGCTGTTTCTGTGTCTATTTTCGGCTTATTCAAATGACCTGCAGCAGGCCCTTGATTTGTATAACCGGGGAAAATTCGACCAGGCGAAGTCGGTGATGGAATCGCTACGGGACCGGGGATGTCTGGAGGCCCCCGGTTTTGCACTCCTGGGCCTGACTTATATCAATACCGGTGAGCTGGAAGAGGCCGAAGGGGCAATTGAGTTTGCATCCCGCCTTGATCCTGCGGAGTACCTGGTGCGTCTGGCCCGCGCAAATCTGTATCTGCACCGGGAAGAATATAACCTGGCGGAGCAGCTGTTTGCTGAACTGCAGGCGTCCTACCCCCATCGCAGTGAAGTTCTATCGGGGCTGGCGGGGGCATTGGCGGGACAGTCCCTTGAACTGGTTCAAAACGAAGAGTTCGAGGCTGCCGCGGAACTGACCGAAAGGGCGGTGCGCTTGCAGCCGGACAACCCCCGCCTGCTCTCTCACAGGATTGCAGTTTTGCGCCGCACGAGCCGTATGAAAGAGCTCGAGCAGGCCTACAGCCGATTTTTAGAGCTTCAGCCCGGCAGCGGCGACGCGTATGCCGGATTGGGAGTTCTGTTGCATGAGCAGGGTGAAAGTGATGAGGCCCGGGCCTACCTCAAGCAGGCGGTTTACTTTGATACCGTAGATCCCGAGCCCTTTCTTATAATGGGCAGGTACGCCGCCGCAGAGGGCGATACGGATGAAGCCCGGGGACTGCTGCAGGAGGCTGTCGGCAAAGCGGTACAGCTTTTCAACATGTACCGAATGCAGGCTGCCAGGGAAATGGATACCCAGTCTGCCCAGGATGCGCAGCAGATGGAGCGTATCCAGAGCCTTTCGGATCAGTCCAGGCGGCCGAAACGCCTTCTGGAGGAGTCTCTGGCGGCGCTGAGCGCTTTGTACAGCGATTCGGAGGAGCTGCTGGCGGTCTTGCGGCGTCTGGCCGACTGGTACTCCTCTTCAACGGATGTGCGGACCGTGCTGGCCGAACAGCTGATGGCCGCCGGCTACACCGATCAAGCCCGGGAGGAGTGGAAGCAGCTCAGTGAGCAGTATCCCTTTTACTACCGCGCCCATCTGGGACTATCCGAGTGTTACCGGAGAGAGGGGGCCGGAACAAAGGCCGCCCTGTCCGCCCGGAGGGCCCTTGACCTGGCCCCTGAGCAACCGGAGGTGTATGATCTTCTGCGGGCGATCTACCGCGAGCAGGGCAAGCCGGAGGTGTACCTACAGGTGTTGGAGCTGCGGATTCTTAAGGACAAGTACAATCCCCTGCTTTACCTTAAAGCCGCCCAGGCGGCGGAAGAACTGGACTACGGAGAAAAAGCCGAGCTGTTCCGGGAGCGCCTTCAGGTACTTCGGGAAAGCCTCCCACAGTAAGAAAAACGCTCATTTTCTATTCGTTTTTTGCAATTGCAGCTATAGAAGTCTACAAGAACTTCTATAGCTGGAATTGCTGCGCCGCGGCGGAAAGGCTTGCCACTGACCTGCATCAGTGGGTACAATAAAATGAAAGGGGGAGGAGTCTATT
>JAGYOC010000265.1 GCA_018399795.1 Dehalococcoidales bacterium | reverse complement strand
ACAGTCTGCTCCTGTATCTCCTCCGCCGAGAACCAGCACTGTTTTGTCCTTTGCACTTACAGACTTCTGGGACGAAAGCTCACCGTAGAGGTTTTTGGTGGCCTGGGTAAGATAGTCGAGGGCAAAATACACGCCGTCGGACTGGCTTCCTGGAACCGGTACCGGACGCGGAACCCGGCAGCCCAAGGTCAGCACCACCGCGTCATGGGTGCGCTTCAAATAGCGGGCTGAGAGATCTTCACCTACTACTACATTAGTTTCAAACTCAATTCCCTCTTGCTGGAATATTTCAAGTCTTCTATCAATAACCGCCTTCTCCAATTTAAACTCCGGAATCCCGAAGCGCAAAATTCCCCCGAGGGCACTCTCTTTTTCATACACGGTTACCTGGTGTCCCATTCGGCGCAGCTGCTGGGCGGCTGCCAAACCGGCCGGCCCCGAACC
The DNA here is from genome assembly GCA_018399795.1 of Dehalococcoidales bacterium. Next base: position 2,107 of record JAGYOC010000265.1, on the reverse strand, counting down.
GACTACCGCCACCCTCTTTCCCGATTCCTGCCGGGGTATTTGCGGAACAACCCAGTTCTGGGAGAATGCATGTTCGATTATCGCAAGTTCAATCTCCTTAATGCTCACCGGCGCATCATTGATTGAGAGGGTACAGGAGCTTTCGCAGGGGGCCGGGCAAATTCGACCGGTTATCTCAGGAAAATTACTGGTCAGTTCCAACCGGTCGTACGCCTCATCCCACAAACCGCGGTACACCGCATCGTTCCATTCGGGAATAAGATTCGCCAGTGTGCAGCCGAAGGAGTGGCAGAAGGGAGTTCCGCAATCCATACAGCGGGCAGCCTGCTCGGTGAGCTCCTCTCGGGGAAGCCGCTTTATGACCTCGCGGTAGTCCTTTAGCCGCTCCTCAACATCCCGATAGCCTGAGACCTTCTGTTGATATTTTAAAAACCCTCGTAATTCTCCCATACCTAGCTCCTTCCAACGGATTTAATTTGTTCCGAATTATGCGTACTCGCAGTACTTTCCCCATCAGCCTCAGAGGCGGCCTTCAACAGAGCACTTCTATAGTCAAGGGGCATCACCTTTACGAACAGCGGTACTATCTCATCCCACATCAGCATAAGGTCTTGTGCATGGCGGCTCCCGGTATATTCAATGTGTCGTTGAATGTACTTTTTGAGAAAATCCTCATCTCTCTGTTCGGTGATCTGTTCAATATCCACCATCTCAAGGTTACATCGGGTGTCGAACAGCTGGTTTTCATCTAGCACATAGGCCACGCCCCCGCTCATACCGGCGGCGAAGTTGATGCCGGTTTGTCCCAGGACTATAACCGCCCCTCCGGTCATATACTCACAGCCGTGATCCCCAACCCCTTCAACTACCGCTGTGGCACCGCTGTTGCGGACGGCAAAGCGTTCTCCGGCGGTTCCGTTTATGTAGGCCTCCCCGCCGGTAGCTCCGAACAGGTTTACATTGCCGGTAATGATGTTTTTATGTGCCAGGAATTTCGAACCCTCCGGCGGGCGAACAATCAGTTTGCCCCCGGAGAGGCCCTTTCCAAAGTAGTCGTTTGCCTCGCCCTCCAGCCTGAAGCTCACCCCATGAGCCAGGAAGGCTCCGAAACTCTGCCCCGCCGAGCCCTGCATATTCACAGTGATACAATCCTCGGGAAGCCCCGCTTCACCATACCGGCGGGAAATTTCGCTGCTCAACATGGCTCCGATAGCCCTGTTGTAATTTTTCACCTCGGCTTTTAAGAGTACAGGTTGTCGGTTTTCAATGGCGCTCTGCGCTTCTTCTATCAGTCGCCAGTCGAGGCTTGCATTAAAATCCGGCTTGATTTGTTCTATGCAGCGGATGGGCACAGCAGGTTTGTGTGAAGCCCGGCTCGAAGTCGGGGACGATGTTTGGCTTGACGTCTGACTTACCAGCTGGGATGAGGGCTGCAGAAGATTAGAGAAATCTAAGCCCTTGGCTTTGTAATGGGTGATGGCTTTGTTCATATTTAACATGTCCACCCGCCCGACCATCTCATCAAAGCGGCGGAAGCCCAGCGAGGCCATAATTTCCCGCACTTCCCGGGCCAGAAAGAGCATAAAGTTCATCAGGTGTTTGGGTTTTCCCTTAAAGCGCTCCCGCAATTCCGGGTCCTGGGTAGCAATGCCTACCGGACAGCTATTGAGATGACATTGTCGCATCAGAACACAACCGATACTAACTAAAGTCACCGTTCCAAAACCGAACTCTTCGGCACCTAACAGGGCGGCTATGACTAGGTCACGGCCTGTGCGCAGCTGTCCGTCTACCTGTACTCGAATATTACCCCGCAAGTTGTTTTTAACCAGGGTTTGTTGAGTTTCCGCCAAGCCCAGTTCCCAATATGAGCCGGCATGGCGCAGCGAAGAGAGGGGGGAGGCCCCTGTCCCTCCTTCGCCGCTGCTGATTAAAACCATATCGGCCTTTCCCTTGGCTACTCCGGCTGCGATGGTTCCGACTCCTACCTCAGAAACTAGCTTAACCGACACCCGCGCCCGTGGATTGGCGTGTTTCAAATCGTAGATAAGTTGGGCCAGGTCTTCGATTGAATAGATATCGTGGTGCGGCGGAGGGGAGATTAGCA
>JAGYOC010000264.1 GCA_018399795.1 Dehalococcoidales bacterium | reverse complement strand
GTAGAGAGTCTGATTAAGACGACGGTTGCCCAAATCAAGGAGTTGCTGGATACCACGGTCATTGTGGGAGAGCCCAAGGTGATCGAGGGTATAACCATAGTCCCCCTGATGACCGCAGGGTTTGTTTTCGCTGCGGGAAAGGGGAGAGGAAAGGGTGAAGAGGATTCCAGGGGCCTTACCGGTGGAGGTGCCGGGATGAGGCCCACTGCACTGGTTATCATCGACAAGGACGGTATCAGGGTGGAACCGGTGCGGGGTGCTCTGGGAGGGGCTGTGGAAAAAGTGGCCGAGGTTGTTCCCAGGGTAATGGAGCAGATGAGAGAAAGGAGTAAAGACCGGCAGCAGAAAAAGGAAGGGTAAAAGTATTTGCCGGGTTACGCCATTGCTGCTATTATAATCGGCGCTTTTATAGCCGTGCTCTGCGTTCCGATAGAGTTGCTGTTTATTTTTAATGCTGACGAAATGCAGTTGTTCCATCTCCGGATAAGCTGGTTTTATGGGCTGGTAGGGATGGGGAAGGGTAGTCATGACAGCAGGTCCCTAGCAAGAAAGAGGAGGGTATCGGCGAGTTTTAGGGCGGGCTCGATCTGGAAGATTGTGCAGATGGAAAGGGCGCCGGAGAGGTTCATGCGTTTTATCTGGGATATACGCAGGGTTTGTCGGGTCAAGGACATCGATGTAGATATCCGGTTTGGGCTTGGGGACCCGGCCGATACCGCTCTTCTCTTCGCTGCTGTAGGTCTGCCGGTGAAATTCTTTTGCTCCTCTCTGCCGTACCGGGTGAGCATAGAGCCCGCTTTTTCGGAAGAGGCTGTAATAGCAGGCCACTTTTATCTGGTGTCGAGGATGCGTCCTGTTCATATCATTGTACCCTTTCTGCGCCTTTGCTCTTCGCTGGGAATAATCAATCTGATAAGGATAATGGCCCAATTCAAATGGACGAGAAAGAATTCGTAATCGAGAGGCCCGTAAAAATAAACGGGACAATGATAATCACGGTGGCGGAGAAAGAGGTTTGCACTTCTGAATTGGCTGGTGCCATGCTTTGCTTTGCTCACAAAGCACCCCTTTATATTGTAGTGGTATCAGCATCATCAAAAAAAGCTTATTGTGTAGGGGGGGAGGAGATATCCATGGAGCAGCTGGCGGATATAGTACCCGGTATCGGGGCTGTGCTGGAATAATGGCGAGCGGATTTTACTGCAAAGGTATCATATGGTGAACCGGTCTTCCCTTCATGGCAAAGCAATGACCGCTGTTTTGGTGGCTGCCGTGGTGGCGGCTGTGGGAATACTGGGCTACACTATTGCTCATCCGCCGCAGCCGGAGCGGTATACCGAGTTCTATCTTCTCGGATTGGAAGAGAAGGCCGCTAGTTATCCCGAGGAGCTGGTTCTCGGTGAGGAAGCAAGGGTTATTGTTGGAATTGTCAACAGGGAGCAGCAGGTACAGGACTACTATCTGGAGGTGAGGTCGGGCGATCTATTATTCGAGACGAAGGTCGATATCCACCTTCAACAAGACGGGAAGTGGGAGAAAGAGGTGGTATTTATGCCGGCTCGGGCCGGCATGCAGCAAAAGATCGAGTTCCTGTTGTACAAGCAGGGACATGATAGAGAATGCGAAAGGCTGTATCTTTGGGTTGATGTTTATGAGGGGAGAATCTCGGGAAAGGGATTCGATGCGCCGGTTACATAATGGGGCCAGCGGTCGGATTCGAACCGACGACCTGCGGGTT
>JAGYOC010000263.1 GCA_018399795.1 Dehalococcoidales bacterium | reverse complement strand
GATAAATAATTAAAAATACTGAAGGCCTTGGCGTTTTAAGAATAATATATTTCTCAAACGCCTGAAGTAAAAAGGAGTTTATAAATGAGACAAGGCAGCCTGCATTTAGTGTGTCTTCTAATGCTTCTCCTGCTTCTTACGCCAACGCTGCTAGTTGCCGATGAGAAGACGCTGAATCTTGAATCGAGAATATTAGAGACATTTGACCCTGATACCCGAACGACAGACTGGCTCGTGCGCGGCAGCAAGTTCATCACAGAGGGGTTTCCCAAGAAGGCGTATGCCCAGACTTGGCCGGATGCGTTGTTTGGGGCAAGTCCTGAAAATGAAGAGAGAGAGGTTTTAGGGGCGCATTTCAAATTTGACCGGCAGGGATACAACAACATCGAGTTCATTCCGGTGACTGAGGATGAAGACGGTGAAACCGTTCACAATCCTATCCCGATACCGGGGCGTGTGAAGCAGATTGATTTCTGGGTCTGGGGATCCGATTTCGATTATTATATGGAAATACATCTGCGGGATTATCGCGGGGTAGTTCACACCCTGGATATGGGCAGCCTCAATTACGTCGGTTGGAGAAACCTGGGAAGAGACATTCCCTCCTACATTCCGGTGTCACAAAGCTATGCCCCTTTTTTAGCCGGCCTGCAGCTGGAGAAAATCGTGTTATGGACAAAACCGACTGAACGGGTGCATAACTGTTATGTGTATATCGATCAAATAAAAGTATTGACCGATGTTTTCATTTCTCGGTTCGACGGTGACAAACTGGCTCAGCCGGAACAAGTCCAAGAGATATGGGAATCGGAAGGGGAGTAAATGATATGAGAGCACGTAAGAGCATAATTCTACTTTTCGTTTTACTATTCGTAAGTTCGCTATCTCTTTTCGCTCAGGTCGAAGATGTGGGTGAACCACAACCTGAGCAGCTGGGTGTAGACTCGGCGCAGCAGATGCTAAGAACTGTTTCGATATCGAAGTTTGAAGACGCCGGTTTTTGGAACGCTGTCATGCCCCATGATCAGGGTATTGTTACGATCCGTACTCTGCAGGGAGCTCCTCTCGATAAGGAACCTATAGAAGCAGAGGAGCAGGTTGGTCTAGAGCTTGACGATGACAATGTGCTGGGTGCGAAGGTAGAGTTTTTCAAACGCGGGTTACACCATGTGTCAATTCTGCCATCGCGGCCTTTACCGGTCGAAGGTATAACCAAAACCATATCCTTATGGGTGGTTGGCCGAAATTCGCCGCATACCCTGAAAGTCCTTATTCGCGACCAGTTTGGCAACAGTGGCGAGGTTACTATGGGCGAGCTCAACTTTACCGGTTGGAAAAAAATGGTTGCAACTATCCCGACCAACATTCGACAGCGGGATTATCACTACAGCAACAAGATGGGAATACAGATTGAGGGTTTTCGTATCGATATGGATCAGGAAGAGACCTACGGTACCTATTACATCTATTTCGATGGCCTTCGAGCTACCACCGATCTATTTGCCGAGGAGAGTCGCGACGTCGATGACATGAGCGATAACTGGTAGTTTTCCGGTGTATACATTCCGCAAGTACAGTATATATGAACGAAGTTAAAAACAGGGGCCTCTTTCGGGGGCCCTTTTTTTGGGGCTTGCCAGCTTTATTTCTCTTATTGGGTACTTCTCCGCTTATACAGGCCGAGGAGCTTAATATAGACGTCTTTCAACCTGCAGCCCATTACGCCCATACCGAGCGCGAAAACGTGCGGGTCTACCAGGGGAACAGCTATCAGGGCCTGCAGTACCGCGGACGCCGTGTCTATCTTCAGCGCAGCGCCGGGAGCGCCGCTGGCGACGATTCTGCCGGTGCGCTCTACCGGGGCAGCGTCTACCTCATCAAAACCCTCACCCGCGATGCCCTGCACGTGCTGCAGCCGGTGGACCGCGAAATATCCATCACCTGTCGCGTATCAGCCAACGGCTTTGCACCGGTCAAAGGCTCCGAGCTGCCGATACGTACCGGTTTTCCGGTAATCCCGGAAGGCGATATAGCCCCCGGGGACACCTGGAAAGCCGACGGCCGCGATGCGGTATATCTGGAGGACGGAACCCTCGTTCCAGCCCCCTTCCACTCCAGCTTCAGTTATCGGGGCGAGATGGAGTATATGGACCGCCCGGCCCAGGTAATCGATTTCTCCTATACCTATTACGATCACAGCCCGTATACCACCGACTCAACTGAAATCCGTGGCCTTTCCACCGGCGAAATAGCACTGTTTATAGATGGAAACGATAAAGGCGATGGAGCCGACAAGGGGGGCGGCTATTTTATCAGCGAACGAATTACCCGTCATTACTTGGAATACGGCACCCCGGCCAGGCGCGAGGAAGGCTTCCGCCTCACCTGGGGCCGTGGCATCTCCCTGGGCGAAATTGAATCGCTCGAACGTACTATGATCGCCGCTCTGCAGGAGGAGCAAGAGGATCAAAAGGATCAGGGCGATCTGGGGGTAGCAGAAAAAGCGGAAGAAGCACCTGGTAGAGGTAAAGAAGAAGGGCCGGTTGCAACCGCCCCTGAGGGAGCGGCTGATGAAGCGGTTGAAAAAGATGAAGAGGATCAGCAGATCCAAATAAAGCGCAGCACCGAAGGCATTACACTCAACCTGCCGCGGATTCACTTTTACCCCGACCAGGCCAGGATCCTGCCGCGTGAGAAAAACCGCCTCGATAAATTAGCCTCCCTGCTTAAAAGGGTCCCCGATGCCACTATTATGGTAAAAGGGCATACCGCCGATGTGGGCAGCAAAGAGAGCCAGTACAAACTCTCGGTCGAACGGGCCCAGACTATTATTGAAGAGATGGTAGACCGCGGCCTGGCCCCCTCACGCTTTGTGTATCAGGGCGTCGGCGGGGACGAACCGCTTGCCCCCAACGATACCGAAGCGGGGCGGGCACAAAACCGCCGGGTGGAAGTAATCATCCTGAATAAGTGACCAGCCTTTAAGGGCTCAGTCTTGGAACAGGCGGCTAAAATTCTCGGAGATTAACTGAATAAGCCTTTCAAGCTCTTGCCCGTGGAGTTCGGCCAGGCTGCGATACACAAAACCCACCTGTCCGGGGTGGTTGAGCTTTCCGCGAAACTTCTGGGGGCTGAGAAAGGGGCTGTCGGTTTCGGCCAGCAGCCGGTCCAGGGGAACCGCTGCCGCCGCCTCCCGGAGGGCACTGCTCTTTTTATAGGTAAGGTTGCCCGCAAAGGAGAT
>JAGYOC010000262.1 GCA_018399795.1 Dehalococcoidales bacterium | reverse complement strand
GCCGATCAGCTGGATAAGTTTCTCTGGAACTAAAACCGAAGCAATATACCTAAGCAATATACCTAAGCAATATAAGGACAAAGCGATGAAGAAAAGAAGCAAAATAACAATCTATGCAGCTGCTGTAGTAGTGATAGCCGGCGTTGCAGCTTATTTTTTAATGGGAACTCTTCCCCTTGGCGAGCCTGAGACAGAGAGCTCCAATACCGGAAACGAGATTGCAGTGGTGGAGGCAAAACCCGGTACTATTTCGGTGAAGGTAGAAGGCCCGTCGGTGGTTGAACCCTATCGAACTCAGGAAATCCGCAGCTCCCTTGGGGGCATGGTTATCGAGGCGGTGGAGGAGGGGGATAAAATTGAACAGGGAGAGGTACTGGCCCGCTTTGATGATACCGATCAGAGGAACGACAAGCGGCAGGCGGAGCTGGACCTGCAGCAAGCCAAACTCGATCTTCAGCGGGCGCAGTTAGCTTATGAGAGTGCGAATTTAGAATTGATCGACAAGCAGAGCCTGTTTTCATCGGGGTCCATCCCAAAAACTGAGTTGGAAGATGCACGTGATGTAGAGGCCAACGCCGAATTGGCGGTGTCCGCAGCTGAAATCAAGCTAGCCCAAAGCACTTTGAGCTTGGAAAAAGCCGTGGAGCAGCTTGATAAAACGCTTATCAGAGCCCCTTTTAGCGGAGTGGTTCTACAGGCGGGGGCAAGTGCCGGGGATGTTCTGAGCTCAGGGGCGCCCCTCATGACCTTTGCCGATCTTTCCCGGCTTCGCCTGCGTGCTGAAGTGGATGAGTTTGATATCGGGAAAGTACAGGTAGGAATGCAGGTGGAGATTACCGCCGACTCACTTGGAAAGGAGGCACTTCGCTCTACCGTAGAGCGGATAAGTCCTGCGGCGGAGGTGATAAACAACATATCCATCTTTACTGTTTCGACGGTACTGCGGGCCGACGATGGAGGATTGCGCCCGGGAATGAGTGCGGACATTTCCATTCTCATTAGTGATGATACCGGCCTGATTGTACCTTCCGGGGCCGTCTCTTCGGTAAGGGGTAGGTCCTACCTGGAGGTGTATGAAAATGAGGAGGTGGTGACTATCCGGGTGACCGCCGGTGCCGACGATGGTACGATCTTGGTTGTCACGGATGGTTTGGAGGAGGGGGCTCTGGTAGTTGTTCCACAGACAGCGGGATTCACCTTAGGAGAAGGAAGCTCTACTTCCTCCGGGTCATCTATAATACCCGTTAATATGCCAGGCAGCGGCGGGAGTAGGTAAAATGTCCAACATCATAGAGATTAACGGGCTCAGTCGCCATTACCAGATGGGACCGACCACCGTAAAGGCGATAGACGAGGTGAGTTTCAGTATTGCCGAGGGGGAGTTTGTCTCAATAATCGGGCCCAGCGGTTCGGGCAAATCTACCCTGATGAACATTATCGGTTGTCTTGATCTTCCGACCCAGGGAAAATACTCCCTGGCGGGAACGAATGTGTCCGACATGAATCGTAACGAGTTGGCCCATGTTCGCAACCGCTATATAGGTTTTGTGTTTCAGAGTTTCAACCTTCTGGGCCGTGAAACTGCTCTGGAGAATGTGGAGCTGCCGCTCATATATGCCGGGGTATCGCCGAAGAAGCGTCGTGAACAGGCCCGTCGAATGCTGGAACGCGTCCAGTTGACCGATCGTGGAGATCACATACCAAATCAGCTTTCAGGAGGGCAGCGACAGCGAGTGGCTATTGCCCGTGCCTTAGCCACCGAGCCTAGAATTATTCTGGCTGATGAGCCGACTGGGGCACTCGATTCGAAAACGGGCATCGACATTATGAATCTGTTTCGCCAGTTAAATGCAGAGGGGGTTACCCTGGTGATGGTTACCCATGATACGGACCTGGCAAAACAGGCTAAGCGGGTAATCCAAATAATGGATGGTCGGATTTTGCAGGATATAGCTGCGAAGGAGTTCATATCGTGAAGGTTGTCGCATTTCGTGAAAGCCTGGTGATGAGTCTGCGTAGTATCGCTTCAAATAAAATCCGATCCTTTTTAACTGCCCTGGGAGTGATGATCGGAGTAGCGGCGGTAATCGCGTTGGTAGCTCTCGGAAATGGTGCACAGATTTCGGTAGAGGAGAACCTGGAATCCCTCGGTTCAAACCTCCTGATTGTGTACTCCGGAGAGCCCCGGGGAGGAAGCCTGGTAAGGCGTAACACCACAAATATTAAGCCCACCCTGACGGAGGAGGACTTGAAAATGATCCGCTCCCTCGGTTCTAACTATGTACAGGCGGCAACATCAGAGTCGACCTCTACCGCACAGGTAAAATACTCTAATGTAAATACCGTGGCTACTGTGGTGGGTACCGGTGTGGACTACCCGCAGATACGGAACTTCCATCCTGTGTACGGCCGGTTCTTTTCGCAAGTTGAGCTGGATACCCGCAAGCCCGTAGCGGTCATCGGAATCCAGGTCTATCGGGACCTTTTCCCGGAAGGCGTAGACCCGGTAGGTTTGCAGATGCGCATCAATGGAATCAACCATCGTATTGTGGGTATCATGGAAGAGAAGGGGAGCGCCACCTCGGACGAATCGGTGTTCATCCCCAGTTCAACCTATCAACGGTATATCTCCGGGGAAAATGAGTATTCCGTGATAAATGTACAGGCAGCGAGTACAGAAGCCATGCGGGATCTGCAGAGGATCATCGAAAATGAAATTCTGCGACTTCACCGACTTCCGAATATGGATACCGCCGATTTCTACATTGCCAATCAGCTTGATCTGCTCGATAGCATGCAGGGGGTGACTGAAACCTTCACCATACTCTTGGCAAGTATTGCCGCAATCAGTTTGCTGGTCGGCGGGATCGGAATAATGAACATTATGCTGGTATCGGTTACTGAGAGGACCCGGGAGATCGGCGTGCGCATGGCTCTGGGAGCAACCGCTGCAGATATCCTGCGGCAGTTTATCACGGAGGCAGTTATAATTTCACTTTTCGGAGGACTGGTCGGTATAGGGATCGGGATTGGCTCCTCTTGGGCCGCCTCCAATTTGGGCGGCATGGCAGCCCAGGTATCCCTGGATTCAGTGCTTATGGCATTCGGCTTTGCCTTTGCGATCGGCCTGTTTTTCGGAGGGTATCCCGCGTATCGCGCCTCGCGGCTGGATCCGATCGAAGCCTTACGCTATGAATAAATGTACGAATAAAGGAGAATAGAAAGATGAAGAGAACAGTATTTTTACCAAACCTGATGTTAGTGCTCCTCCTGATGCTGACCGGCCTGATGGCCGCTGCGGCTCAGAGCCAGCCTGACCCGGCAATTCAGGAGGCGAAGGAAGAGGTGGCAGTGGTGTACGACCTGGGCCGCTTTTTCGGATATGTCCATTCCATGACTAGCGAAGAGAGTAGTTTGGCCCTCAATGCCGAGCAGAAAGCAGAATTGAAAAAGGTGATGGAGGAGATCAAAGGGATGAACCGGATAGAACCCGAATGGGCGGAGAAAACCCTCGAGCAGCTTGAACTTGAGCTGCTGTCGGCCGGTCAGTTGATGGCGGTCGACCAGCGTGCAATAGACTGGCAAAATAACCGAGAAACCTCCTCTTCCCCCGACGGCAGCGGAGCAGGATCCGGTTCAGGCTCGGGCCCGATGAGCTCCTATGTGGCCGGAGGCGACTTCAATCCAATAGTCGATGAGTCGAAAACCATCGGCCAGGGTTTTGCAGCCCTGTTCGAATATCTTCAATAACTTTATGACCCTTAAAAAAGGAAAATTCCGATGAGGCCCCCGGCCACAATGTAGTAGACCGGGTAGGCCTTGGTTTTCCAGTATACCAGGGCGATGACCGCTCCCAGGGTGAAAGCCGGCAGTTCGAACCAGCCCGTTCCGGGGAAATGTTCCATCAACAGGACCGAATTGGACAGGATAAACCAGGCGGCTGCGGCAATCAGGCCGATGGCCGTCGGGCGGACTCCATTCAGTACGTTTTGTACCAGGGGATGGTCCGAAAAATTGTGCATAAACCGGGCAATGAGAATAATTATAATAAGTGAAGGGGCGACCATCCCGGCGGTAGCAATCAGCGAGCCCGGAAAGGAGGCTGCTTTAAAGCCGGCATAGGTGGCCATATTGATGCCGATTGGTCCGGGGGTGGACTGACTCACCGCCAGCATGTCGATAAATTCGGCCCCCGAGACCCAGCCCCCGGCCACCAGTTCCTCTCGCAGGAGCGGTATGGCCGCCAGGCCGCCGCCTATAGTAAACAGCCCAATTTTAAAAAATGCGGCAAAAATAGTGAGCAAGCTCATTTCGGTTCCCCCCTTCTATTGTGTTCCGGATCGTCATGTTTTCTACGAGCCAAAGCACCTGCGGCCAGGCCGATAAAGGCCGCCGCAAGCAGAATGGGGATAGGTGAGAGGCCGATCAGAGCTACGCCGATAAATGCTCCTAGGAACAGAACAAGCCCCAGCAGCCCGTGGACAGCCTTTTTGATAAGTGATGCCACCGTAAAGCTCAGCAGAATCGCCACAGCCACTCGAATTCCCCTCAGGGCTTTTTGAACCACCACTTCATCCTGAAAGCGGGCAAAAAACATGGCAATGATGGTGATTATAATAAGCGAGGGTCCGACCATCCCGGCGGTGGAGGCCAGTGCACCCCACACTCCCCGCCGTTTGTAGCCGACAAAGGTGGCCGTATTTATCGCAATAATTCCGGGGGTTGCCTGGGCGATGGCGTAGTAGTCGATCAGTTCGGAGTCGCTGAGCCAATCCCGGTCCTCCACCATCTCCCGGCGAAGCATCGGCAGCATCACATACCCACCGCCGATGGAAAACAGGCCAATCTTAAAAAATATGATAAAAAGGTTTAGTAGTTCGCGTATCATTGTTTTCCCATTAGTCTTTTTTGGTTCTTGCGTGAACGTGCGCCGCGATTGTACGCGATAAAG
>JAGYOC010000261.1 GCA_018399795.1 Dehalococcoidales bacterium | reverse complement strand
TCAGGACCGACCTGATATTCTCCTCATCATCGACAATCAGTATTTTCTTGGTACCCGTCATTTTCCCTCCCCTCCCGCGGCGTTTTGCCGGTAGCCTGGTCTCCACGATGCCGGGATTCATCCGGTCTGGATAAAGCTTTCATTTACGCCGCAGTATTTGATAGTTGGCATTGTCACCACGAGCAAATATCCCGCATAATATACCGTCAGAATGCTTATTCCCCCTTTCCTTTAGCGGAAACCTGTTTTCTTGATCTCAGAAAGGCATCGACTACTTCCGGGTCGAACTGGCTACCCCGGTTTTTCTCTATCTCGGCGCAGGCTACCTCTTCGCTCATCGCCTTACGGTAGGGGCGCTCTGAGGTCATCGCATCAAATGTATCGGACACCGCCAGTATCCTGGCACCCGTTGGAATCTCTTCACCGGACAAACCATCGGGATAGCCGAAGCCATCGTGGCGCTCGTGGTGGTGGCGAACCATGAGCAGGATGTCTCTGTCTTCTATCACCGGTGTAAGGATATGCTCACCGAGCTCAGGGTGGTTTTTAACGTTACGAAATTCATCTTCGGTCAGGCGGTCAGGTTTGTTCAATATCCATTCCTTTATTCCTATCTTCCCGATGTCGTGTACCTGACCTGCCAGCCTTATCTTCTCGATGTCCTCCCGGGAGAGGCCCATTTCGCCGGCAATGGCCACCGCCACCTCGGCCACCCGGCTGGAATGACCGCTGGTATATCTGTCTTTGGCCTCCAGGGCATAGGCCAGAGCGGTTATCGCATTCAGGAATGACTGCCGTATTTTTTCGGCCTGCTGGTTGACCCGCTCTTCCAGGTGATACTGATAGTCACGGTTCTCAAGCTCAAGCCTCCTTCTTTCCAGGGCCCTTTCCACGCTCAGGACTACCTCGGGGAGGTTAAACGGTTTGGTAACATAGTCATATGCGCCTTGCCTCATACAGTGTAACGCGGTAGCAGTATCGGTAATGGCGGTGGCCATAACCACTACCGTATCGGGGTAACTCGACTTTATTTCGGGCAGTAGCTGGACACCGGATTTACCGGGCATCTTGATATCGAGTAGTACCAGACCGACGACACCGGCCTCGAGTGCTTCCATGGCGCGGTTGGCGCTGCTGGCTTCAAGGCAATGGTAGCCTTCACCGGATAGCTTGTTTGCCAGGAGCCTGCGTATCGTCTCCTCGTCATCAACTATCAGTAATGTTTCCTTATCTGACACTCTATCCTCCGTATCGAGGAATCATCGCCTCGATACTCACTCTTCCTTCTGCGTTGGGGCAGCCTTTTCACTACCGGTTTGTAGAGGGAGCTCAATAACAAAGGTCGCGCCCTGTCCCGGCACGCTCCGGGCATAAATCTCTCCACCATGCCCGGTAACGATACCGTGACAGATACTCAGCCCAAGACCGGTCCCTTTGCCGACACCCTTGGTGGTAAAGAATGGGTCGAACAAATGTCCCAGGTTCTCTTCCGGTATACCGGGGCCATCATCGGCGAAGGTAACCCTGGCCGTATTTCCCTCCAGTTCCGTCGTAATGCGGAGGCAGCCACCCTGTTGGTCCTCAATCATAAAGTACTCGGCATTGATAACGATATTAAGAAATACCTGCTGGAGCCGGAAATAGTCAGCGTTGACTTCGGGCAGTTCGGCAGCGTTGTATTCAACTTTGATATTGTTAACCCTCTGTTGATACGAACGAAGCTCGAGTACGCTGGCGATAACGTCGTTGATATTGATCATTTCCCGGGCTTCGTCATGCCCTCGCGAGAAGGTAAGGAGGTTTCTCACTATCCCGGAAGCCCGTTCCGTTTCTTGGGATATGAGCTCAATATTCTCCCTGATGTCTTCTGGAAGCTCTCTATCCATGAGCAGTTCGGTAAAGCCGAGTACGGAAGTAAGCGGGTTGTTTATCTCGTGGGCAATGCCGGCGGACAGCTCGCCGATTGAAGCCAACCGGTCCGCGATAAGAAGCTGCCCCTCCATATGCTTCCGTCCGGTGATATCGCGGGTAATATGGACTGAAGCCACAACTTCGCCACGCTCGTTGATTACAGGTGAAGTTGCCACCTCGAGGTAGCAATGCATATGCTGGTCGTAGAACTCGCCGACAGCCGGCTTGCCGGTTTTCATTGTCTTGACGTGTGGGCATTCCTTTACGGGCTCATCGGTACCGTGGATCAGTTTATAGCAGGTCCTGCCGACAAGCTCGCGTGGGTGCTTTCCGAAGGCGGCGGCGCAGGAACGGTTGAGCCTGGTAATTCTGAAATCTCTGTCATGTATGGAGACCCAATCGGCGATGGAATCGAATGTTGTCCGCCACTCCTGCGCTGCCTGCCTCAGTCTCTGTTCTGCCAGGCGATGCTCCCGGCGTACATCGGCATCCCTGAGCTCTCTTTCAACAGCAGGGATAAGCCTGGGAAGGTTGTTCTTCATCACGTAGTCGTTGGCGCCGAGTTTCATAACTGCTACCGCCGTTTCTTCACCGATAGCTCCTGAAACGACGATAAAGGGCATATCCAGCCCGGCTTCCTTGAGCAGCACGACGCCGGTGCGTGAACAGTTCGTTCGCGGCGACATCCTGCCCGCCTCAT
>JAGYOC010000260.1 GCA_018399795.1 Dehalococcoidales bacterium | reverse complement strand
AGGGGGTAATTCGCATCTGTGCTTCAATCCCCCATGGTTTGAACCACTATTGAACTATTAATTAACTTGACAAATGAGGCGAAACCTAGAGAATAAAGAAATAGAGAGGTTCACATGAAAAACGGCGACAAACTCACCTGGATTGGAACAGCATGTGCGGTATTTGTATTTGGGCTGGTGGTAGCCTTCACCCCCCGAGTAGAGGCCGAGCAGTCCGATCAGGCTACACAGCAGTATATTGACCGCATTCAATACGCATTTAATTTTATTCTGCAGAATTATGTTGAAGAGATTCCCCCCGAGCAGCTTTATGAGGGGGCAATGGAGGGGCTGTTTGAGAGTCTGGACGACCCCTACTCTTATTATCTGACCGCCAGCGATATGGAGGATCTGACCGACACTACCACTGGTAAATTCGGCGGAGTAGGACTGTACATCAGCAAACCTGCTGAGTCCGAGGATGATTCACAAGGCGATAACGGAAGAGATGCCTTTATCAAGGTAGTAGCTCCAATTGAGGATACCCCTGCCTACCGGGCGGGCATCCACGCCGGGGACTACATCACAAAAATTGAGGACGAGTCTACCAAGAAACTTACCGTAGACGATGTGGTCGATCGTTTGAGGGGAGAACCCGGCAGTAAGGTTACTGTGACCATCCTGCGGGGCAAAGACATTACCTTCGATGTGGATATTACCCGCGCTATCATAGAGATCCCCACAGTCAAGCATTCTATGATCAACGATGATGTCGGGTATATTCGTATCATACAGTTTACCCCGTATACCGACGACCGTGTCCAAGAGGCGATTCGTGAGTTTAAGCAGCAGAATTACTCAAAACTTATCATAGATGTACGTCAGAATCCCGGCGGTCTGCTGACTTCAGTTACTGACACTGTCGATCTGATTCAATCGGAGGGAACCATTGTAAGTACCCGTTCCCGGATAGCCCAGGAGAACGAAGTGTTCAATGCAGACCCTGCTCGCGAGGTAGGCGCTGACATACCCATCGTGGTGCTGATAGATCAGGGTTCCGCTTCGGCCTCGGAAATTTTGGCCGGTGCGCTGAAAGATACCGGACGGGGGGTCCTGATAGGCCAAACCAGTTTTGGAAAAGGTTCGGTACAGAAAATCATTCCCTTTGGTCGCAGCGGGTTCAAACTGACTATCTCCCGCTACTATACCCCAAGCGGGGTGAATATCGACAAGGTGGGTATAGAACCGGACATTGAGGTCAAAGAACCGGAGCTTACCGAAGAGGACAACGACGATCTGAAACAGATTTTCGAGAAACGGCTGCTTTCCAAGTTCGTTGATGAGAACCCGGAAGCCTCGGAAAGCGAAAAAGAGGCCTTTGTGGGGCGGCTGCGGAGTGAATACAATATAAAAATCGAAGAACGGGTATTGCGCAGGCTGCTGCGAAACGAGTTTCAGCGGCGTATGGATTTTCCGCCGGTGTACGATCTCGAATACGACCAGCCCCTGCAGAAAGCAGTGGAAATGCTGGAAGAGGGCAGTATCTCAGAAATGTTGGAAGAGGCAAGTAAAAATGCTCCCGCCGACGGCTCAGCTGCCGAGGGGGCGATTAACTTCGATCTGTTCAATTTTCCCGCCACGGGATCAGAAAGCAAGGAGAAGCCAAAACCATGACCCACACTACCTTAACGATACGAACCGGGGCTCATACAGAGCTTAACGACATCAGCTCTCAGGTGGCTAAAGCGGTACGCGACAGCGGAGTTCAGGAGGGCCGCTGCAGCGTGTACATCCCCCATACCACCTGCGGCGTCACCATCAACGAAAATGCCGATCC
>JAGYOC010000259.1 GCA_018399795.1 Dehalococcoidales bacterium | reverse complement strand
TCATAATAGAGAGAGGGATCCTCCACGGAAAAACTCACGTTGTCAATCCGTATCAGGTCACCACCGGCGCTCACCGCGCCGTCAATAATGGAACCCACCTTCTCAATATCCCTTACCTTGGCGATTACGCTGTTGGTAACCCGGTAGCCAGTTACAATCTCCTCATTATTGTTGTCGTCCCACCTGGTCTGCTGTCTGATGTTGAAATAGGCCGTCTGAATATCGCTTTCCGCAATCCCGCTCCCTAGAAGTGCTGCCCTGATTTCGTTCATCGCCTGCGAGGCCTGTTCCTGGGCCTCGGCAACGGTGGCCTCGAGCGCCTCAACCCCCAGCCTGATGGTAGCTATATCCGGCTTGACGGTTACCTTGCCAGTACCATTCACCCAGATACCCTCCTGCTGGCTATTCAAACTGAATTCGACGGGCGAACCGGATTCATTAAGGTAGGAGATAGAGGGTGCCGCTGAAGCCAGACCGCCTGTACGCGAGAGGCAACCGCAAAGCCCGAACGCAGTCGGTACCAGGGCTGCCACCATTACTACGGGTAATAACCATTTTCTTTTCATCAATTAAATTCTCCTTTCATATTAGTTTTACTGCTGTTTCTTTTTAATCGAGGTAATACTATTGCTTCATCCACTCTCTCCTTCATGCTGTTAGAATTGTCATCCTTCCCCTTCTTCCCACTCAAGCAGTTCCTGAACACCTACGGCAGAATAGCTTCTTATTATATGTATACGTGGAAAAAGCAAAAGTATCACAATTGCCTTAACAATGGGTACCGCTACTTCAATGAATGGAAGATAACCCCGCCATTGGAGCTATACCGCTTGAATATGCCAGCCATATTAGACCGGGGATGCAGGCATTCGTTCCTATCTAACAGAGAAGCAAAGGAAGGATTCTTGCCTTATTAAGCATAACTTCCGGGTAAGTTGCATCATCGTTCCTCAGTTGTTATTATCCAGCCAGTGAATCAACGGGTTAATTATCTCCAGGGTACAAAACATAAAATTGTAATACTGTTCTATAAATGGTCGGAGGGACTTACCGGGTATGATAGGTGCAATCGCCGGCGATATTATTGGCTCTGCCTATGAACGCCACCCTACCAAGAACTACTATTTCGACCTCTTTCTGCCAGGCTCCAGGTTTACCGACGATACGGTACTGACAATAGCGGTGGCAGACTGTATTCTGCACGGCAAGGAGTTCGCCCGCGTATTTAAGGAATACGGGCGCAGATACAGGAATGTCGGCTACGGGTCTATGTTCATCAAATGGCTGGGCATAGACAGCTACAGCCCCTACAATAGCTT
The DNA here is from genome assembly GCA_018399795.1 of Dehalococcoidales bacterium. The sequence continues at coordinate 252 of JAGYOC010000259.1, read as the reverse complement.
CGGTAACGGCTCCGCAATGAGGGTTAGCCCGGTGGGATTCGCTTTCTCCAACCTTTACACTGTTTTGAAGGTAGCAGAAGAAAGCGCCTCGGTTACCCACAACCATCCAGAGGGAATAAAGGGAGCACAGGCAATAGCCGCTGCCATTTTCCTGGCAAATACCGGGAAAAGCAAGGAGGTAATACAAAAATATGTCGAAGACACCTTTTCATACAGCCTCCGCGACAGCATCGACAACATACGCCCGCGTTA
>JAGYOC010000258.1 GCA_018399795.1 Dehalococcoidales bacterium | reverse complement strand
GATAGAGAGCACCGGAATAGTAGACTCGATCAGGTATGAGAACGGAATAAGCTTTTTCCGTTATGAATACCCCTCCAGCCTTCCCTATAAGATTCAGGAGCGGATGATCCGTATTACCGAGAAAATCTTGTCTTCGATCGGCTTTGACAACAGTGCCTTTAACATTGAATATTACTGGGACCGGGGAAGAGATAAAATCTGGCTGCTGGAGATAAATACCAGAGTAAGTGAATCCCACTCCGATATTTTTGAAAAGGTAGACGGGGCTTCAAATCAGGCCATTACCGTAGATGTTGCCTTAGGTCGCGACCCGGAATTCCCCTATCAGAAGGGAGTATTTCCGCGGGCTGCCAAGTTTTTCTGGAGGGTATTTAAGAATGGAGTTGTAAAAGCAGTACCAACGGAAGAGGAGCTCCTACGGGTTGAGCGCGAGATTCCCGGTACGGTAATTCGCCCACAGGTAAGTCCCGGCATGCGGTTGGATGAGTTGTTAGAGCAGGACAGTTACAGCTATGCCGTCTGTTACCTGTTTATTGGCGGTGAAGATCAAAAGGACCTCTTGGATAAATATATCCGCTGTCAGGAGATGTTGACATTTGAAATAGAGCCTATTGAAACAGGAGAATCCCGTGAAAATAAGGAATGAGTTTCCCCGGAAGGTACAAGAGGTTGAGCATTTTACCATTAGAATGAACGACGGAATCCAGCTGGCAGCTCGAATGTGGCTTCCCGCGGATGCAGAAGCCAATCCGGTCCCGGCTATCCTCGAGTATATTCCCTACCGCAAGCGTGATCTCACGGCTGAGCGTGATGTGCGCCACCATCCCTATATTGCAGGGTACGGGTATGCCTCAGTGCGTGTCGATCTGCGGGGAAGCGGTGAATCGGAGGGAGTCCTTACCGATGAATACCTGCAGCAGGAGCTGGATGACGGGGTCGAGATTATTAATTGGCTGGCACGGCAAAAGTGGTGCAGCGGGAAGGTAGGGATGATTGGAATATCCTGGGGAGGCTTTAACGGACTGCAGATAGCAGCCCTGCAGCCGGAGCCGCTGAAGGCTGTGGTAAGTATCTGCTCTACCGATGATCGCTATACAGACGATGTGCACTATATGGGCGGCTGCCTGCTTGGAGACAACCTATCCTGGGCCTCGACTATGTTCGATCAAAATACTCATCCCCCGGATCCCCTGCTGGTAGGGGATAAATGGCGTGAGATGTGGATGCAGCGCTTGGAAGAGAGCGGTCTGTGGCTGGAAAAATGGATGCGCCGACAGCACCGGGACGAGTACTGGAAGCACGGTTCGGTGTGCGAGGATTATGCGGCCATCAAGTGTCCGGTAATGACGGTAAGCGGCTGGGCAGACGGCTACTCCAACACCGTGTTTCGGCTGATGTCACATCTTTCGGTTCCGTGCAAGGGTCTGATTGGTCCCTGGAGTCATAAGTACCCCCACGAAGGAGTTCCCGGACCTGCGATTGGCTTTCTGCAGGAGGTCCGCAGGTGGTGGGACCGCTGGTTGAAGGAGGAGGAAAACGGGATCGAAAATGAACCTATGTTTCGAGTGTGGATGCAGGACAGCGTACCTCCAACTACCAGTTACCGGGAACGACCCGGCCGCTGGATCGCTGAAGACAGCTGGCCAAGCCCGAACGTTCTCGACCAAACCTTTATTCTGGATCAAGGGCGGTTGGTGAAAACGAAAGAAGGAATCCCTGAAAAACCACTGACGATTCAATCACCCCTGTCGGTGGGGCTGTTTGCCGGAAAATGGTGCAGTTATCAGGCTCCACCTGATCTACCCCATGATCAGCGCCAGGAGGACGGAGGTGCACTGGTGTTTGAAAGTCCGGCTCTCGAGGAAAATGTGGAAATTTTCGGACCGCCGATAGTAGAACTGGAGCTGTCGTCAAACCGTCCGGTTGCCATGGTGGCAGCACGTTTGTCCGATGTAGCACCGGATGATAAGGCTACTCGGGTTACCTATGGTCTGTTGAACCTCACTCACAGGGAGAGCCATGAGAACCCCCAGCCCCTTGTACCGGGAAAACGCTATAAGGCCTCAGTTGTGCTGAATGGTGTTGCCCAGCGGTTTCCCAAGGGGCACCGCCTGCGGTTATCCCTTTCAACCAGCTACTGGCCCCTGGCATGGCCGTCTCCCGAGCCGGTGCAGCTTACCATTTATGCCGGTAGTAGTTCTTTCCTGCTGCCCCTTCGGCCTCCGCGTACTGAAGATGCGGACTTACGCCCCTTCGAAGAACCGGAAGGAGCTGCTCCTTTGCCGGTTACCTTGATTCGGCCGGGGCAAGAGTCCTGGAGGGTCATCAAAGAGCTGGGAAGGGATATTTCAACCCTTGATGTGCTGCTTGATACGGGCACGATCCGTTACGATGAAATCAATTTAGAGATCAGTTCACGGGCTAGAGAGACCTACAGCTTTACTACCGATGAGTACAACTCTCTCTTAGGTGAGACCCGCTGGGAGCGAAAGTTCAAGCGGGAGGACTGGGAAATACGGACGGTTACACGCACCCTGCTCACCTCTAATGAAACCGAGTTCCGCCTCCGAGCAGATTTAGATGCGTATGAGGGGCCGAGCCGGGTTTTCAGCCGTAGTTGGGACAGACGAATACCGCGTAATCTCGTATAAGGCAGCTGTATATGTAAACTGTATGTGCGATTAGAGGTATTATTCGCTCTGAAAGCGTACTATCATATAGATTTCTGATTCGCCGTCGTAAATGTTTTCGATGGTATGCTCAATATCGGCGTGATACTGAATAAAATCGCCCTCAGTTAGTTCTGCTACGTTCTTGCCGGCTGAAACTTTGATTGCCCCTTTCAGAACGGTGAGAAACTCTTTAGTGCGGGCGGCATGGGGACTGGAAGGCAGGGACTGTCCGGCTTGAAAGGTGAGAATATACATTTCAAGGTCCTCGGCCATGGAGAGAGGGCTCAGGACTCTGATATGTACTCCCTCTTCCTCGGTTTCCAGACGGGTAATATACTCCTTACGGCTGACCTGAAAGCTGCGTTGAAGATGCTCCTGGCCGGTTAACAGCGAGTCTATATCGACATCTAGGCCCTTCGCAATTTTCCAGACCGTGGCAATTGTAGGGTTTACTTTCTCTGATTCTATCTGAATGAGCATGTCTTTGCTCACACCGCATCTTTCGGCCAGTATGCTCTGGGTAATCTGGTGTTTCTCACGAATACTTTTAATATTCTTACCGATGTGAAGCGGAGCTTTTTTATCCATAGACTCTCCTTATAACTGTGTAAATAGTA
>JAGYOC010000257.1 GCA_018399795.1 Dehalococcoidales bacterium | reverse complement strand
CGCTGCTTCCCTTAGAGGCGGGCGATAGGAGGATATGGTTTCGTCTATTCAAAACGCCCTTGAAGTGGGGCGAGGAGTATCTGCCGAAATACGCCAGGGGTTAAAGGAGCTGAGAGTGCGGGGAGGTATTTTTGTATCATAGCGATGGCTTTTTGCTATTTTTCCGCTAAGCTTCGGGACAGTCTATTCAACCAGCGCCTTTAGCTGTGCCGCTTCCAACTGGTGGAAGTTAAGATAGCGGTACACCTGCTGCTGCTTCCCCTTATCCAGTTTCTTCGCCACAATAGTATGGTACTCCTCGCTGCTGGGTAAACGGCCGAGGATAGCAGTTACCGCCGCCAGCTCAGCACTCCCCAGGTAGACCTGGGCGCCCTTTCCCATCCGATTATCGAAGTTGCGGGTGCTGGTCGAAAACACGGTCGCCCGGTCCCGTACCCTCGCCTGGTTGCCCATGCACAAACTGCAGCCGGGAACCTCAGTACGAGCTCCGGCCTGACCAAAGGTCGCATAAAACCCCTCTTCAATCAGCTTGCGCTCGTCCATCTTGGTGGGAGGTGTTACCCACAGTCGGGTAGGTACCTGCCCCTCTCCCTTTAACACCTCGCCGAGGGCCCGAAACAGCCCGATATTAGTCATGCAGCTGCCGACAAACACCTCGTCGATTACATGCAGACGCTTTGGATCGGCTAGGACTTCGGTAAGAGTAGCGACATCGTCAGGGTCGTTGGGACAGGCGACAATCGGCTCGGTGATCTCATTCATGTCTATTTCAATTTCCTCGACATACTCGGCGTCGCTGTCAGCCTGCAGGAGCTCAGGCTTCGCCAGCCACTCCTGCATCTTCTCTTTACGGCGCTGCAGGGTGGTGCGGTTCTCATAGCCCTGCTCCATCAGCTGCTCGATCAGAGCAACATTGGATTTAAGATATTCAACAATGGGCTCAGGGTTCAGTTTCACAGTGCAGGCAGCAGCGGACCTCTCGGCGGAGGAGTCGCTCAATTCAAAGGCCTGCTCCACCTTGAGATCTTCAAGTCCCTCAATTTCTACAATTCTGCCGGCAAAGATATTCTTCTTGTTACTCTTCTCCACCGTAAGTAAGCCCTGCTTAATCGCCATATAGGGAATTGCATTAACCAAATCCCGCAGGGTGATACCCGGCTGCAGCTCACCCTTAAAGCTCACTTTTACCGACTCGGGCATGTTGAGGGGCATGCTGCCGGCTACCGAGGCAAAGGCTACCAGCCCGCTCCCGGCGGGAAAGGATATGCCCAAGGGCAGACGGGTGTGGGAATCTCCGCCGGTACCGACTGTATCCGGCAGGCAGAGACGGTTCAGCCAGGAGTGGATAACGCCGTCCCGGGGTTTGAGGCTTACTCCCTTACGACTGGTGAAAAATTCCGGAAGAGTATGGTGCAGTTGCGCATCCGAGGGTTTGGGGTACGCGGCGGTGTGACAGAAACTCTGCATCACCAGGTCTGCCCCGAAGGTAAGGGCGGCCAGCTCCCGAATCTCATCCCGGGTCATCGGTCCGGTGGTATCCTGGCTGCCCACCGTAGCGGTTACCGGCTCCACATACATCCCCGGCCGCACCCCCGGCAATTCGCAGGCCCGGCCGACTATCTTTTGGGCCAGGGTATAGCCCTTACCGGTATCTTCCGGCTGAATCGGTTTGGTAAAAAACTCCTCTTCCCCAAGACCCAGAGCCTGACGGGCCTTATTGGTTAAATTGCGTCCGATTATAAGAGGGATCCGGCCGCCGGCCTGTACCTCGTCACTGATGGTATTGGGAGACAACTGGAATTCGCTGACTAACACACCCCCTTTGAATATTTTTCCTTCGTAGGGCTTGAGGGTAATTACATCGCCGGTCTCGAGCCGGTCTACATTAGCTTGAATGGGCAGGGCTCCGCTGTCTTCGGCGGTATTAAAAAAAATTGGTGCAATAGTACTGCCAATAACCACACCGCCGCTCTTTTTGTTGGGAACACCGGGAATCGGATGACCGATGTGCCACTGCAGCGAATTGATGCCCGACTTGCGGCTCGAACCGGTTCCCACCACATCGCCTACATAGGCAAGGGGGTAGCCCATTTGCTTGAGGCGGTGAATGGTTTCCAAGGGCTGTTCCATTTTTCCGGCCAGCATCGAATTCGCATGCAAGGGAATATCGCTGCGGGTAAAGGCCTCGGAAGCGGGGCTTAAATCGTCGGTATTTGTTTCGCCGGGTACTTTGAATACCGTAACAGTAAGTTCCTCCGGTAGAGAGGATTTATTGTTAAACCATTCGGCCTTCGCCCATGAATCGATTACCCCCTTTGCAAACCGGTTACCCCGTTCCATCAAGTCCTTCACATCCTGATAGTAATCGTACACCAATAGAATATTTTTCAGCTGCTCCGCTGCTGTCTCAGCTACTGCTGTATCACTGTGGGTAAGCGCATCAATTAAAGGAGCAACGTTATATCCACCGAGCATAGTGCCCAGAATCTGCACAGCCTTCAACTCTGAAATTGCAGTACAAGCGGCTTTTCCCCGGATTATATCTTTCAAAAAGGCGGCCTTTACGTACGCTGCATCATCAACTCCAGGGCTGATGTGGTTCTCAAAGAGCTCCATCACGTAATCGATTTCTGGAACTGGGCTCTGCTTTAGAAGTTCAACCAGCTCGCCGGTCTGAGAGGCGGTAAGGGGCAGGGGCGGAACCCCAAGTTCCTCTCTTTCACGGGTGTGGATTTTATAGTTTTCAATTACAGTCATGGAATTACTCCTCTAAAGCCTTTGCTAACAGCTGTTTTCCGTATTCAATGGAGGTTGCATAAGAGAGGTCGGAGTTGATAGGCATCACTCCCTCAGGGGTTTTCCGGCCTTCAAGTTCGACCGGATCAAATACGCCGCCAACCAATCCGATAACCTGTCCGTTATTTACACTTACCAGTGGCCCTCCGATATCACCGTACTGCACTCGACGGTCAAAAATAATGAGGTTCGTACCGCTGTGAGACCGAATGCGTCCGGAAAGCACCGATTGGGCGGCAATTACCCCATGGATACGATAATACCCAAAGGGTACTCCCAGGGACATCAATATAGCCCCGCGGGGATCACCCTCCGGATCTCCGAGTATACCCTCCGGCATATTTATCTCCAGCTCCGGCTTCATCTTTAACAAGGCCACATCCCGGGCCGAATCCCGCGCTACCAGTTCAACCGGTACCGGCGCAACCTCATCGCGGCTTACCGGCATAAATGCTTCTCCCGCTAGTGGCGGCACGACAACCAAATCACCCTCTTCTGAAATGATTCGCGCGGCGGTTATCAAGTAGCCCTCGGGGTGAACGAGAAAACTGCTGCCCAGGAAGTTCACCTCTCCCCCCGACTGGCGCATTATCATCATGCAGCTTCCCTGAAACCGCTGACTCACTGTCTCTAGCATTGCTTACTCCCCTTTCTTACTTATTCAAGGCCTTGCACCCAACTGTCTACCATCTCCGAGTGAATTTCAATCCAACGCATTGCCTGGGCATAGGCATCATCCTGCTCTTCCACATAAATCCAGCGCATTAACCGTTCGAGATCTGTAGGTTCATAAGAAATACGCTGCAATACATCATATGCAGGAGGCACTTCTTCCTTTAGATTCTTCCGAACCATAGTGTGAATCGATTCCTCTTCGCCAAAGACATTTTGCGGGTCATCCAGAAAACGCAGATTGTACAGCTCGAACACCCAATGGGGTTTCCAACCGGTGAAAACTATCCATTCGCCGTCCTGGACCGCCCTGGAGAGGCGTTCCAACATGCGCTCCTCGTCCGAGCTTACTATGCTGTATTCTGCCTGTAAAGAGTACTCCCCTAGGGCCTCCCGGGTTCTGGAAACCACCCCTGCACCGGATTCAATACCGATAATGCGGCCGTTAAATTTATCGACAAACTCAGCCATTTCCGGTATAGACCTAATAGTCACTAATTCACGGCCGGTCTTGCCGCTGTCACCGGTTTGCCGTCCGGGTTTTATCGTGGGCACCACCAATCCTATGCGAGCTCCCACCAGGTTGGGTCCGAGGTCTTCAAGCTGCTCCCGGTATTGGTCGTAATAGCCCTTATGGGTAGTCGGCAGCCAGGCACCGGTGAGTATATCCGCTTCGCCCTCGGCTACTTGTCGCCACATTTCTTCTATTTCAACAGGAACCAGTTGCACCCGGTAACCCAGCCGCTCCTGCAGCACCGCCTGTATCAAATGGGCACTTGCTATTTCAGATGACCACTCGGGATATACCAGCCGGAGGCTTATGTCGGAACGCGCCCTTCGCTGGGTCTCTGCCTCGGCATCCTTATCGGCCTCCTCCGGAGCACAGCCGGAGAGCAGGATAAGCACCACACCGGCCGCCAAGATTAGAAAAAATCCTAGGGAAAATTTTATTAGACCTCCCCGCATTCTCATTTCCGGCCTCCTTCGTTACCCTGTTTGTTATCTTTTTCTTGTTTAGACTTT
>JAGYOC010000256.1 GCA_018399795.1 Dehalococcoidales bacterium | reverse complement strand
AGGGTCAGTGGTGATACGAGTTCCATCGATATCCCTCCCTTCTCTTATCTGTTTCGTCCGCTTCACCCCTTCCTCCACAGCGTATTCGCCGCTCAATGTGAGCACGACGAACCACAGCTGGTCAGGGGGAGAGCCTCCACTCCCCCATATCAGCAGGCAGAATATCCAGCCGCTCACTATGAGTACCGGCCGGACCGCCGACTTCATCAGGTCTACTGTGTCTCTTGCTGCATTAGTCATTTTCTAATCCCTAATATATAGTACTCGTAAATTACTTCCATTATCTGCACCGATTTGCTCATTAGTCGCCTCTTAATATCTGGCTCTCACCAAAGCTTTGTCTGCACTGTCATGGCCATTGGGGGTCACAGCCGGGTCTGTCAACCCAGCGGCCACCTGGCCACTCTCTCCCATCACTGTTATTACAGGTCCATTCCAGCTTACGTTACCAAGCGCAATGCCAAAACCATCAACCGGCGTAGAAACCGCATAACTCGGGTCGGGTCCTTCAAGCTGTGGACCACCGTCGGATACGAGGGCAAAGAAATAAATTCCTTTATCCAGGTGCTGACTAATAGATACTTCTACCTCAGCAACAGCGTCTACAGCCACAGTTCCTCCATCTACTATCAAATCACCTGGAGCACCGTTGGGCTTGAAGTCGTATATCCCAAGCCGGGCAAGCGCACCAGCATCCCCGGCCACCTCTACCTCTATTCCAAGCCTATCAACCGTCACATCCCTTGGGAAGGTTACAGGGATGTAGTACACCACTCCAGCAGCTATCAGCACATCTTTAACCTGATGAATGAACCACCCCGGGACAGCGTACCTGTATGCAGCACTACAATAAAGGCTTTGTGGGCCTATGTACTCGCTAAACTTCATACTACCTCCTTAGTCCCACGGACTCTTGATATAAGCATCTATTGTGCAGTTAGCGGCGGCGCAGGCTTCTAAAGCCCTAGCAAATGCTTGGTCGCCAGCGGCTGCTTTGCACGCTTCCTTGACTGTATCATTTGTTCCTAGAATATCACCGATTGCTATATTCCCATGGTCATTGGAAACACTTAGAGCATCAGTGAATCCCTTCACCTGCACCAGGCCATACTCGGTATCGGCTATTGCTTCAGCTACCATACCGAAGACACTGTCATCACCCTGTACAGCAGTGGTTGTTATCTCATCACCGGCGGCTACGGCCTTGAGGATTACCACGTCACCCTCTGCCAGTGCACCACCGGAGGTGTTCTTTACGCGTCGGAAGTGCTTTATCTGGGTTATCTCGATGCCAACGTTATTGTCCTCAACGTGGGTGAGGGCACCCCTATCAAAAAAGTTAGATGTCTTACCAGAATCACTTAAGTCGTTATCGCTAACGACATTATTGCTCCCATAAAGGTCACTACCATCTATATAAAGACCATACTGGGGTTGATTGGCCTCATCTCCCTCTCTGCAAATGTTATTTACATACTCACACTCATATCCGCGATACCCACGGATATTGGCATAACTATCATCGAAGGCCTGACCGTTACTATGGCAGATGTTTGACTTAATGATGCAACGGTAACTATCGGCACCGACGTAAATACCTTCGGTGTGGCATAGAAACACTGTGTTGCCCGATATTATATTTCTGTTGCCTGTGGCATCTATCCCCTGCTGAGCCCCTTGGACGATATTGTCTTTGATTTTATTATCGTTTCCATTAATCTGGATTCCTTCTTCGGTCGAGTCGCCGAAGATCTGGCAACGAGTTACCACAGAGCTGTTCATGTCACCGCGAATAGGTACCCCTTGGCACCCTTCGAGAACTTTCACTCTATCGATGGTAATGTAATCGCAATCATCACAGTAAATTGACCCGTAAATTCCGTCTGTGCCAGATGCGAAAGTAACATTTATAATATCGCTTCGCTGTACGTAGGTGAATTCAATAGCCCGATTAATCCAAATGCCCGCCTGTCCAAAGAACTCGATATTACTGATACTAATACCAACTTTTTCTGTTCCAGACGCGCCGGTAGCAACAAACGCGTGTGTCCAATCGGCGTCTGTTGTAACGCTTGTACTCTCGCCTTGCCCTTCGATGGACTGGTAACTATCAAGATCTACTTGAGCATTAAGATGGAAAGTTCCATCGAGCAAGACAACCTTACCACCTCCAGCAGGCAGCGCATCCAAAGCGGCCTGAATTTCGAGGTGGTCATCCGTACCGTCACAAATCTGGACCCTGGCGTTAAAGAAGAACTTGGCCATGCGAGCTGCCCACTTCACCAGCCCGGGCGCATCGTTAGACAGCACGATAGAAGTTGAACCCAGTAATACCGGACTATCAATACCCAGTCTTCCCATTATTCAATCCTCACTATGTGGCCGCGAGGGCACTTCAGAGCTAACCCGTTTCTTTGCTTTCCCTCACTATCTGTGGCCATATTTTCCTTTACTGTAATCTGTACCCTTCCGTTCCGGATTATCTGGGTGCCATGGCTGGTCCTCCTGGTGTGACAGACCAGGCAGTGGCACACCGGGCAAAAATAAGGCACAGTCCCCCCGAGGTACTCCATGCT
>JAGYOC010000255.1 GCA_018399795.1 Dehalococcoidales bacterium | reverse complement strand
ACGATATGCAGGAGAATGCTTGCCTCGGATAGCTCTTCCAGGGTTGCGCGGAATGCGCTGACAATGCTGGGGGGAAGCTTCTGGATAAACCCCACGGTATCGGTGAACAGTACCTTCTCATTACTGGGGAGTACAAAGCTCCTTGTTTTCGGGTCCAGAGTGGCGAAGAGCTTGTCTTCTATAACTACGTCAGCCTGGGTAAGTGCGTTTAGAATGGTGCTTTTCCCGGCGTTGGTATAGCCCACCAGAGCGATGATGGGAATTCCCTGCCGGCGGCGTTGCTGGCGGTACAGAGAGCGGTGCTTTTTGACTGCTTCGATCTGCTTTTTCAGGTGGTGGACCTTGCGGTTGACAAGCCTGCGGTCGGTTTCCAGCTGTGACTCGCCCGGCCCCCGGGTGCCGATACCGCCACCGAGCCTTTCCAGGTGGCTCCACTGCCCGGCGAGCCTGGGCAGAAGATACTGGTGCTGGGCGAGTTCTACCTGAAGCTGTCCTTCCCTGGTCTGCGCTCTCTTGGAGAATATATCCAGAATCAGGGCCGAGCGGTCAATCACCTTTACCTTAAGGATTCGCTCCAGATTGCGCTGCTGCAGCGGCGTGAGCTCGTCGTCGAAGACTACCATAGTGTAATCGAGGCTATCCTGCAGGGATAATAATTCGTCCAGCTTGCCTTTACCGAGGTAATATGCCTTGGATGGCACCGGCAGCTGCTGCGTTATTCTGCCTACAATATCCGCACCGGCAGTTGTGGTCAGCTGGGCCAGTTCTTCTATGGAGTCTTCTATCGGCCACTTTGTGCCGGTGGAGTTCCTTGTTGTTACGGCTACCAGGAATGCCCGTTCTCGAGATGCTTTTGTTGCAACCGTTTTTTTGGTGATTGTAACCCCCGAATATTATGTCAACTAGCTGTTTTTCTGCACTATTATATCCTTATGAAACATGCCATTCTGCCAGCCTGGAAAGCCCCTTGACCATGTTGGCATCGGATGTGGTGAGGGACAAACGTATGTAACCTTCCCCATTCTGGCCATAGCCTATCCCCGGCGTTACTACCACCCCCACCTTTTCCAGCAGCTCATTGGCAAATTCCATC
>JAGYOC010000254.1 GCA_018399795.1 Dehalococcoidales bacterium | reverse complement strand
GGACCTCATGGGCAACCCGGGCCGATACGTGACCCAGAAACACAAAACGGTCGTCGGTTCTCAGTCGTATCAGCCGGTCGCTCAGACGGTTAAAGGCCTCCGCCAGCTCCTCCAGCTCATCCTCGGTGTGCAGCTGTATTTTTTGTCGATAGTCACCCTCCATTATAGATTCTACCCGACTGGTAAGCCGACGGATCGGACGGGCCACGTGGTACGAAATGGCTAGCGAGACCGAGCCGATAATCAGCAAAACCAGGAAAAAAAAGACCGTGGCAAACTGGTTTATTTGAACAATAGGGGCGAGCATCTTGTTACGGTCTATAAAGCCCACAAGCTTCCATGTAGTGCGTAGAACCGAAACAAACACCATATCGTCCTGTCTTCGGGTGTCGGAGGAGAAGGTGGTTCCGTACTCGCCCCGTTCGCTGGTACCGATCATATCCGTATCTGAATGGACTATGATGATTGACTTGGGGTTCACCATCATAAAGCTGTCGAACTCCTCCATGGTAAAGTAGCCGACCATCCGCTGAAAGGTGGGGATGGGAATGGTTGCCGCTAAAATTGCGGTACGGCTGTCTTGATTTTCGATTGGAACGGCGATCAGAATTGAATCGGAGAAAACCTCACTGTCGAGTACCGGTCCGTGGTAGTAAAACAGGCGGTTCCCTTTTATCAAGTTATCAAACAGGGGCAGGTCACTGTCGAGTCGCCCCGATTCCCCCGTGGTACTCCAGTAGCTTCCGTCGAGGTTAATATAGTACATGGCATCATAGATGAAGGCTAGCCGCTTTCTCTCTTCCCGTAGAAAATCACTTACCTCCTTTTGACCATTCTTGTGCATGAGGGGTGTGCGTGAAAGCTGAATTAAATTGGATATTCGCGCAACCAGCCAGTTATGAATAGCCCTGGATGCTTTGGTAAGTTCGTTTGATTTTTGCGCTACCACCTGCTGCTCGAAGGAGCGGTTCACGTACAGCAGACCTCCGCCGATTACCAAAAAGAAGATAATCATCGTGGGAATGAGAATCTGGATAAACAGTCTAGTGCGTATCTGTTTCATTATTCAATTTGTATCGCAGGCCCCGTACCGAAACCCCCAGCTTCTCCGCCGCCCGGCTCTTGTTGCCCCCCAGCTCATGCACCACAAAACGGATATACTCTTGTTCCAACCGTTTTAGGGGAATTATTCCCAAATCTTCAAAGCAGCCGCGGCAGTGGTCCTGGCTTGCATTTTGGCCGCCTCCGGCCTCTGCTCCGGTGATGTCCCCCGGAAGGAACAGGTCGGCAGTATCCAGGTACTCGGAATTGCCGATGATTGAGGCCCTCTCGATACAGTTGCGCAGCTCGCGAATATTCCCCGGCCAATCATAATTCTTGAGGGCTGTTTCGGCGGCTTTGCTCAGGCCGCGAACCGGCCGGTTGTATTCACGGCTGAACTTCCGCAAAAACCATTGGGCTAGTGAAATAATGTCTTCGGTTCTGCGGCGCAGCGGCGGCATTGCAAGAGGAATCACATTGATGCGGTAAAACAGGTCCTCCCGAAAATGGCCTTGCCGCACCAGCTGTGCCAGGTCTTTGTTGGAGGCTGCGATTATCCTTACATCCACATGTACCTGCCGGGTTGAACCGAGGGGTACCACCACCCGTTCCTGAATAAAGCGCAGCAGCGAAACTTGTGCTTTGGACGGAAGTTCGTTCACTTCATCCAGAAACAGGGTGCCCCCGTCGGCAATTTCCAGCTTCCCCTTAGTACGTTGCTTTGCATCGGTAAAGGCGCCCTTTTCATAGCCGAACAGCTCAGACTCAATCAGCTGCTCCGGTATGGCTCCACAGTTTATCGGTACAAAGCTGCCGCCCCCCCGGGTACTGCTGCGGTGGATCAGCCGGGCTACAACCTCTTTACCGGTTCCCGACTCGCCGGTAAGCATAACTGTCGAGTTTATGTCGTGCAGGTTATTGATCGTTTTGTAGACCCGTTGCAGCTCGGTACTGTGAGTGTCGAACAGCAGCTCTTCCCGCTTCTCCAGCTCCTGTTTGAGGAAGCTGTTCTGGGCTTTGAGTTTTTCGTGGGAGATGGCCTTATTGATAACCAGTTCAAGCTCTTCAATTTGAATCGGCTTGGAGATATAGTCAAAGGCCCCTTTCTTCAGGGCCTCAACTGCACTGGGAACAGTAGCATGGCCGGTCAGGATAATCACAGGGATTTCGGAAAAGTGTGCCCGGCAATAATCGAGGATGTCCATACCGCTCTTGCCGGGCATTTTTAAGTCGGTAACCACTACCTGATAGCTGTTATAGGCAAGCTTTTCAATTGCCCTATCCACCGAATTGGCCAGGTGGACCTGGATGCCCTTCGGCTCGAGCAGGTCTTTAATCAGCTCAAGTGCGGTAGTATCATCGTCTATCAGCAGGGTCCTTCGGTTTTCCGTCATTACCCTCTATTGTACGCGCTCTAAGCCCAATCTCTCAAGATGTTTTGTAAAATGTTTTTCCAGCAGCTTGTAGTGCAGCTCCTCATGCTCTGCAAGGGCTGCAAAAAAACGGTCCCGTACTTCAGGGTCGTTCAGCAGACCTCCGTAGGTGATGTGCAGCATCTGCCGGGATTCGCTTATTTCTAAAAATTTGCCTAAATCCGCATCCGGGGTATCCTCGAGTTTTGGCAGCACCGAGATATCCGCGGTGATATGGTAGCTCTTC
>JAGYOC010000253.1 GCA_018399795.1 Dehalococcoidales bacterium | reverse complement strand
GGTGTTCTCTCTTTTTATCACATGTTCTCCTATAGTCCAAGGGGCAAGTATGTAATTCGTCTATGCGATTCACTTTCGTGCCGCATCGTCGGCTCCCTCGACATTTACACCTATCTCAGGCGTGAATTAGGTCTGCACCGCAAAAAGATCAGCGACGACGGCCTGTTTAGTCTAGAAATTGTGAATTGCCTGGGAAGCTGTCATACCGCTCCAAATATGATGATCAACGAACAGCTTATCACCGACCTCACTCTTGAGAAGGTTAAATCCACTATCCAGTCATTAAAGGAGGAGGTTGAGAATGCGACAGAGTAAAGTTTCAATAACACATTACGCGATGAAAACCCAGGACATTGAGGCATATATCGGAATCGGCGGCTACCACGGCCTGAAGGCTGCATTAGATATGGATAAGAGCGCAGTAGTGAAGGAAGTACAAGATTCAAAACTCCGCGGGCGCGGCGGGGCAGGTTTCCCCACCGGAAAAAAGTGGGCCGGTGTGCCGCCGAGCGAAGAGACCTATGTAGTCTGCAATGCCGATGAAGGTGAGCCGGGTACTTTTAAAGACCGCTACATCATGGAAAACACCCCCTTTTTACTGCTCGAAGGTATGACTATTGCCGGGTATGCAGTCGGGGCAGTCAAGGGTTTTATATATATCCGAGGTGAATATCCTAAGATTGCCGATACCCTCAAAAAGACGCTTGAGGCGGCCCGCTCCCAGAATATGCTTGGAAACAACATCCTGGGGTCCGGATTCTCCTTCGATATAGAAATTAAGCGAGGCGGAGGTTCATATGTAGTCGGGGATGAGACCGCCCTGCTGAGCTCCCTTATGGGCAAACGCGGTTTTCCGTGGATGAAACCACCCTACCCAACCGAGAAGGGGCTATGGGACCGGCCGACTGTGGTAAACAATGTCGAAACTCTGTCATATGTACCTCTTATTCTTGCACATGGGGCTGCTGCATTTTCAAAAATTGGAGCGGAAGGATCCACCGGGCCAAAGCTGTATAGCGTCAGCGGCCATGTAAATTCACCAGGTGTATATGAGTTCCCAATGGGGGTAAGCGTAAAAGACCTTCTAAAGGCCGCCGGCGGAGTACAGGGGCAATTGAAGGCCGTCCAAATTGGCGGAACCGCCGGTCCCATCTATGATGCCGAAGCCCTCTCAATGCAGCTGGACTACGATGCCATGCAGGCTGCCGGGGGCACCCTTGGCTCGGGGGCAGTAGTAGTAATGAACTCAAAAACCAATATGGCCGGGGTCCTGGATGTGAGCATGCGCTTTTTTGCCGAAGAGTCCTGCGGTCAATGCTTCCCCTGCCGTTATGGTACCCGTCAACTCAACTATATGGCCCAACGTATCGCCGCCGGAACCGGGAGGCAAAGCTATCTAGCGCTCATGCAGGATACCGGTGAAGTAATGAAGGCCACCTCTTTTTGCCCCTTTGGACAGTCGGTAAGTACTCCCCTTAATTCCCTGCTCAAGCACTTTGGCGATGAGGTGAAAGGCTTTATTCAGCAGCAGGATTATGTAAAGGAGGTAATTTAAAATGCTTAATGTTATTATTGACGGCAAACCTATAGAAGTAGAAACCGGAACCACTATTTTAGAAGCAGCCAATAAAGCCGGTATTGATATTCCTACCTTATGTAAGCATGAAGACATCGCACCACTGGGTACCTGCGGCATGTGTATGGTTGAAATTGATGGAAAACCGGATTATGCCCGCGCGTGCATCACTCAAGCTCAGGAGGGAATGCAGATTCGAACGCACACCCGCGAGCTGCGCCGTATAAAACGCAAGTTGTTACAGCTTGTTTTAGCGGCTCATCCTGACGACTGTCTTCAGTGTATCCGGCACGGTGAGTGTGAGCTGCAAAAGCTTGCTGAAAAGTTTGAAATTAGAGATCTTGAATATGATCAATATACACGGGGTCTTCCCATAGATTCATCTGCCGCCGGAATTGTGCGTGATATGAACAAATGCATCGGCTGCGGTCGCTGTGTCGAAGTGTGTCAAAACCTGCAAACTGTTAAGGCAATTTCATTTTTTGGGCGAGGAGCTGATACTATTGTATCCCCGGGGGCTGAAACGAATATGGGATCAGGGGTCTGTGTAAACTGCGGTCAATGTGTGGTCTACTGCCCGGTTGGGGCCTTACACGAACGGGAACAAATCGACCATGTGTGGGAAGCTATCGAAAACCCCGAACTTCATGTGGCTGCCCAGATAGCACCGGCGGTACGGGTTGCTTTGGGTGAGGAGTTTGGTATGGCTCCCGGAGAACTAGTAATCGATAAATTGTACCACGCCCTGAAAATGCTTGGAATTGATACTGTCTTTGACACTAATTTTTCGGCGGATCTTACCATTATGGAGGAAGGTACCGAGTTTCTGAACAGATTCTCAGAAGGAGGTCCCTTTCCGCTCATTACCTCCTGTTCACCTGGATGGATCAAATTCGGTGAAACCTATTTTCCAGACATGATAGAGAATATCTCATCCTGCAAGTCTCCCCAGCAGATGATGGGCTCGTTGATAAAAACCTATTTTTCCGAATCCCGCGGCATCCCCCCCGAAAAGATTGTAAGCCTGTCAATTATGCCCTGTACTGCTAAAAAGTTCGAAGCGGATCGTCCAGAAATGAACGACAGCGGTTTTAAAGACGTGGATTATGTCTTAACCACCCGGGAGCTCGCGCGTATGATTCGTCAAGCAGGTATTAGCTTCGATAAGCTTGAAGGGACTACTTCAGACTCGCTTCTCTCAGCCTACTCGGGCGCAGGAACAATTTTTGGAGCTACCGGCGGGGTAATGGAGGCAGCCCTGCGGACTGCCTATGAACTGCACACCGGTAAACCCCTAGAAAACATCAACTTAAAGGCTGTCCGGGGCTTGGAAGAGACCAAAACCGCTACCATATCCATTGATGGTGAAGAACTCAGGGTAGCAGTTGTCCACGGACTCTCAAACGCCCGTGAACTCTTAAGCTATGTTCATAATGAGAAGCAGGCCGGAAGAATACCCTACCATTTCATTGAAATAATGGCCTGTCGCGGGGGCTGTGTTGGAGGTGGAGGCCAGCCAATCGAGAACTCCTTATACCAGCGCAACCTGAGGGGCCAAGGACTGTATAAAGAAGATGCAGGACTGCCGCTTAGAAAATCGCATGAGAATCCTGAAGTAGCAGCTCTTTATGAGCACTACCTCGATAAGCCGGGGGGAGAGAGGTCGCATCATCTACTGCACACCCATTATACACGGCGGAATGCATATACATTGTAGTTTGACTGA
>JAGYOC010000252.1 GCA_018399795.1 Dehalococcoidales bacterium | reverse complement strand
CGCGGGTCTTCTTCATTAGATCCTCGGTGCATTCCCAATCCATGTATTTCTTGTTATTTTCAAGCCCGCGCTGTTCGAGGGCTTTTAGTCCGGCATCGTCACCCTGTTCAACCAGCTTGGTCCGTTCTTCCATTACAGAAAAGGGTGCCCAGCTCTTGGGATACACAATATCAGCATCCTGAAAAGCCTCTTCCATACTGTTTACCCGGGTAAAAGAACCGCCGCTGTGCTCGGAATTTGTGGCAGCAACCTGCTCAACCTCAGGCATAATATTGTAGCCTTCCGGATGGGCCAGGCTTACATCCATGCCAAAGCGGGACATCAGACCAACAATTCCCTGGGGTACCGACAGGGGCTTCCCGTAAGAGGGGCTGTAGGCCCAGGTCATGGCAATCTTTTTGCCCTTCAGGTTCTCGACGCCTCCGAAGTGGTTGATTATGTGGGCCATATCCGCCATTGACTGGGTCGGGTGGTCAATATCACACTGCAGGTTCACCAGGCTTGGGCGCTGTTCAAGTACTCCGTCCAGGTAACCCTGATATACCGACTGGGAGACCTCCTGCATATAAGTGTGCCCTTTACCAATGTACATATCATCGCGGATACCAATTACATCCGCCATAAAAGAGATCATATTGGCAGTCTCGCGCACGGTTTCACCGTGGGCAATCTGGCTTTTCCCTTCATCCAAATCCTGAATTTCCAATCCCAGCATATTTGCAGCACTGGCATAACTAAACCGCGTGCGGGTTGAGTTGTCCCGAAAAAGGGAAATTGCCAAGCCGCTGTCAAATACGTTGGTTGAAATATTATTTTGCCGCAGGGCACGTAAAATCTCAGCTACCTTATATGTAGCCTGAATTTCATCGTCGCTTTTGTCCCATGTGAGAAAAAAGTCGTTCAAGTACATGTCTTCAGCACGCAGGCGCCCCAGCGAGCGAATCATCTCTTCGATTCCAATCTTGTCCATTCTGTATCCTCCAGATCCTAATTAATGTGTTCGAAATAAAATATTTATCCAGACCGAGCCTGAATTAGCCCGGCCTATAGGGTACGTATTAGTCCTCCAGCATTAGTCCTCTAGCAAACGAGCGGCAATCTGATTCGCCTTTTTCGTAAGCTCTTCCTCCGGGAAACCGACTAAGCGGCCATGTTCCACCGCAACTTTTCCATTCACTATGGTGTAATCCGTGCCGTGGTTGTAGCCGGAAAACAACAATGCCGCCAACGGGTCGGAGAGGGATCCGGCATACTCCAGCTTATGTACATCAAAAATAGCCATATCCGCCGCCCAGCCCTCTTTCAGTTGGCCGATTTTTGGGAAACCGAGCAATTTGGCCCCGTTTTCGTTGGCAAGACGGAAAACATCGCGGGCTGTGACTGCCTCGGCCCCGTACTTTACTCGCTGCAGGAGCAGGGCATTCCGCATCTCCCCAAGCATATCCGAGGCATCATTCGAGGCCGATCCGTCCACCGCCAAACCTACATTTATATTCTTCGGCAGCATCTCGGTTACCCGGCAGATGCCTGATCCAAGCCGCATGTTACTGGAAGGGCAATGCGCTATATGTGTACCGGTTTTCGCCAGTATATCAAGCTCTTCATCATTAAAGTGAATGCCGTGGGCGTAAAAGACATCATCCCCGATAAAGCCGGTATCCTCCATGAGTTTCAACGGCCGACGACCATATACTTCCACACAGAAATCATTTTCATCAAAAGTCTCAGCCACATGGGTGTGCAGCCTCACTCCGTATTTCCGAGCAAGCTCCGCCGACTGCTTCATAAGTTTCTCGGTTACACTGAAGGGGCTGCAGGGGGCCAGCACAATCTTGCGCATCGACATCTCACTGTCATCATGATACTGCTGTATAACCCGTTCACTATCCTGAAGGATTTCCTCTTCGGTCTGCACCACCGAATCGGGAGGAAGTCCACCGTCTTTTTTACCCAGAGACATTGATCCGCGGGTTGGAGAAAAACGCATTCCCAGGGTATCCGCAGCTTTAAACTGCAAGCCCATTAAGTCACCAGAGAAATTATCCGGATAAAGATAGTGATGATCAGTACTGGTGGTACAGCCGGTTTTCAGCAGCTCGCCCATTGCCAGTAATGAAGAGTAGTAAATCCCATCCTCGTCAATTTTTTTCCAGACATCGTATAAATACACCAGCCAGTCAAACAGTTTCGCATTCTGTACCGCCGGAATATTTCTGGTTAGGGTTTGATAAAAATGGTGATGGGTGTTTATAAAGCCGGGTACTACCACATGTTGTGAACAATCTACCACCCGATCATCGCCGCCGGGACTAAAATCTATGTTCTTGGCTATCTTCTGGATACGATTTTCTTGTATCAGTACATCCACCCCGCGCTGAGCCTCAGCATCAGCGGAGGTGTGCAAATAGTAGATATCTTTTAGTAATATTCTTGCCATACTTTCTCCTTAAGCTCCCTTCTGCTGCAGAACCACTCCTAGTAAAAAGTGGCGCACCAGGTTCATAGCTACCCGCTTGCGATACACTGCGGTTGACCGCTGGTCATCAATCGGCTGCACGAGAGCATCATAGTCACGCAGAATATCCTCTGCTTCGAGAGCAACATCCTTAAGACTTCGGCCCTCCATTTTCTTCTCCAGCTCCAGAGAACGAACCACGGTCGGAGCAACTGCTCCAACTGCAATTCGGATTTCATCGATGCGGCTATCGCTTATACGGGCCACTGCAGAAAGGGTAAGCTTCGACAGAGCATTTGCCCGACGGGTCCCCACCTTTTTGAACAGATGAATTGTAGAGCGGTCCTTCGGAATTATGATCTCGGTTAAAATCTCATTTGCGTGGAGGTCTGTTTTACCCGGACCGGTAATAAACTGATAGAGCGGCATAATACGCTCACCCCCGGGGCTCTGCAATTTCACCCCCGCATCAAGTGCATAGAGGGCACAGATTGAATCGCCCGCCGGAGAAGCATTACAAATGTTTCCGGCAATGGTTGCAGTATTCCGCAAGCCCGGAGCGGCAATGGTCAGCAGCGCCTCTTTCAAGATTTTCGGCACCTCATCGTGGTCAAGCACCTCGGTCATTGTTACTGCAGCGCCTATTGAAAGCCCATGATCGATCCTGCGAATTTTGCGCAGATCATCCAAATGACTTACGAACATGATTGGCTGCGGATAATCGGGAATAGCGCCCGATTCGTAGCGATAACGAACCATCAGATCGGTTCCTCCGGCAAAGGGCAGCGCCCCCTTGTCTGCCCGCAGCTCGAGCGCCTCTTTCAGTGAAAGCGGTCGATAAGAGTCTACCATAGCCCCTTCCCCCTTTCGGCAGCTTTCAGCACACCGTCTATAATCATGTCGTAACCGGTACAACGGCAGAGATTCCCCGACAATGCTTCGCGGGCCTCCACTTCAGTGGGTGAAGGGTTTTTCCGCAGCAGAGCCTCGGTGGCCATCATCATTCCGGGAGTACAAAAACCGCACTGTACCGCACCGGATTCGCCATAGGCATCGATAATGGCTTTACCCTGCGCGCTTTCACGGAGACCCTCGGGGGTAATAATTTCAGACCCCTCACAGGTTCCGATCGGAATCATACAGGAGTTTACCAGCACCCCGTCCTTTAATACTGAACAGGCACCGCACTCACCCTCTCCACAGCCTTCCTTCACTCCGGTCAGTTTTAAATCTTCCCGCAGGATATCTAAAAGCCGCCGCAAGGGGTCGGCATCTATCGCATGGCTCGTGCCATTTACTGTAAAACTAATTGTGGCCATTTTCGCGCACCTCCATAATGTACTCAGGAGTCACCGGTATCTGCTTCACATCTCCATTAATTGCCATCTGTACTGCATCGGCAAAAGCGGCTGCGGCTCCGTCAAATACCAGTTCACCGGCGCCTTTGGCTCCAAACGGGCCGTATTCATACGGGTTATCCACCAGGGCGCTCTTAATTTTAGGAAAATCCATAGTAGTGGGAATAGTGTAATCGGCCATGGTTTTCTGCTGAAAACGACCCTCTTTTACTTCCAGTTTCTCAAGGCTGCCGTAACCCAGGGCTTGGATAATCCCGCCGTCTACTTGGCCCTCTACCACTTTCTCATCAATTGCGACTCCAACGTCGTGAACCGCCCAAATACCTTTAGTAGTTACCTCATAGGTAAGAGGATCAACTTCCACTTCGATCACATTCACTCCCCATCCGTAGGAGGGGTAGGCGTCTCCCTGAAAATTTTCCTGATCCCAGGGGATCAATCCCTCCGGTGGCTCATACTGCTGCCGCACTTCAACTATATCGCTCTCTTCCCAGCGGTCTTTCAGTTTCTTAGCTGCCTCTTGTACCAGGTAACCAACTATGGCGATCGAACGACTGGCGCAGGTGGGCCCTGAATCCGGAACTAAATCGGTGTTTGGATCGTTGTAGATTACCGAATCCACCGGTAATTCCAGTACCATGGCAGCTATCTTGCGAAAGGTGGTCTGCAGTCCCTGACCCATCTCCACATTCGAAACCAGCAGGTCTACCAGCCCATCGGCGCGCTTGCGCATTTTAACCACTCCCTTAATAATTTCCTGTTCACCGTTTCCAGTAAAACCGCTGCCGTGGTTAAACAGAGAAATTCCAACTCCCTTCCATGAACCGGGAGTATACTCTTTGATTTTCTTACTGTAGCCGGACATATCATCAATCCGCTGAATCATTTCCGGCAGTTTAACTTCTTCGTGGATCCGGCCGTTCGTTACGGTCAGATCCCCCTGCTTCAAAAGATACTGCTGCTTTAGTCTCAGCTCATCTACTTTTATAGCACGAGCAAGGTGACTCATGTGCACCTCCATGGCAAACAGTCCCTGGGGAGCACCAAAACCACGGTAGGCATCGGAGGGCACGTTGTTGGTTGCAAAAGCCCGTCCGCGTATTTTTACATTCGGAATATTATACACACTGTTCACGGAAAAAATCGCCCGCTGCAGCACTACCATAGAACAGCTTTCATACGCGCCGGCATCAATCCGTACATCTATATCCATTCCAAGAATGTTACCGTCCTCATCAAGGGCAGTTTTGAAATGGGTCACACTGGGATGGCGCTTGGGAGTAAAACTGATATCTTCAACCCGGTCAAAGAACAGTCCGATCGGCTTGCCGATTTTACGGGCAGCAACAGCAAGGGGAGTAGAGATCACATCCGGATAGTGCTCTTTTCCACCGAATGCGCCCCCGGTGACAGCCTGCTGTACCCTGACTTGATCTTCAGGCACACCCATTGTAGCTGAGACGGCATGGCGAACATAAAATGGACATTGTCCCGAGAAAAAGATCCCCAATTTTCCGTCATCTTCGGTCCGGGCAACCACACCCTGAGGTTCCATATATATATGCTCTTGAAAGCCGGTGCGGACAGTATCTTCTATAACCCGTGCAGCCTTGGCAAAAGCGGAATCGGGATCACCCTTCTGCAGACGGTAATCGGCGTAGGTATTATCTTCGCCGTGAATAGGACCACCCTTTAGAGCCTCGGCCTCTTCGATCGAAAAAACCGGGGTAAGATCCTCATACTCCACCTTCACCTCATCTCGCAGACGGTTGAGTTCCTTGCGGTCGGGACCGACCAAAAGACCGAGGGTCTCACCGATAAAGCGTACGTGCCCATCGGCAAATACCGGCCAGTCGTCCTTAATCATTTCGATACGGTTTCTGCCGCCGGACGGAATGTCCTTGGCATCGATATAGTAATAGCCCTCCGGCAGTACCGGTACGCTCACACTCTTTATAATTGCCCGTGCACGGGAAGATCGAACGATCTTCCCGTAGAGGAGCCCATCAAACGGAATATCAC
>JAGYOC010000251.1 GCA_018399795.1 Dehalococcoidales bacterium | reverse complement strand
CATAAAGGGGATTAGACTCAGGAGGGTCACCCGGTGAAGTGCTCCGATGGGAATCGTATTGAAGCCTGCGGTTCGCAGGGTGACCGACTGGAAAAAGGCCGCCAGGTACTGTCTGCCTACAGGAAGCTCGGCCAGAGTGTTCGTGTGTTCAAGGCCGTAGAACAGCAGCATGCCCCCAATCAGCAGTACCGGTGTTGCAACTATAACCACATAGGTATTCAGTGACACTTGGCGCTTGACTTTGAACTCCAGTTTAAACAGCGCCCTGATCCGGCTACCGAGGATGGAGTAAAAGTCAGTGAGTACTGCAAAACTGATGCCGCCGAGAATTATTAAGGCCGCGACGGTCAAGGTAACTATGGGTTTTTCAGCAAAACCCTCCAAGCTGTCGCTGAACAGGGCAAAACCGGCATTACAGAATGCCGATACCGCATGAAAAACCGAGTGTAACAGGGTAGAGTGCCAGTCTGTGGTCTTGGTATGAAAGCCCACAGCTAACACAAGGGCTCCCGCCGCCTCGATTGCAAAGGTGGAGTAAATAATTGTTTTCACTCGCTTCGAGAGGGCGCTCATATTCTGTTCGCTCAACATGTAGCTCAGCAGCAGCTTGTCCTGCACCGTCACCTTTTGTCGAATCGAAAACAGAGTGAAGTAGGAAATTATCATTATACTCAGTCCGCCGATCTGAATGAGGACCAAAATAACCAGCTGTCCCCACAGGGTAAATGCCGTGGCTGTGTCGACTACAATCAGTCCGGTTACACACACCGCCGAGGTAGCGGTAAAGAGGGCGTCAATGAAGGGGAGCCCGTCCCCGGTGTTAGTGGTGAAGGGCAGCATCAGCAAAAGCGTACCCCCTAGAATCACCATCTGAAAGCTGAAGAGGATGGTCTGTGCAGGCTGGGTAGCAATGCTTTCGAAGAAAGAGGAGAGGCGTCTCAGACGGCTGAAGACCTTTAGCAGCATAAATGTATTTCTTACGACTATTATTCCCCGGGAGACATCCTCGATCCGCTTTTGCTCTATTAGCACGTAAGTTACTTTACTGTATATAAAAAGCAGTATAAAAGCCCCGAAAAACAGAAGGGTGGGAATATTGCTCCTAAGATACTCCTGCAGGCTTGCCGTTCTGCGGGCATCCGAGATAATTTCGGCCAGCAGTAAGGCTACAATAAGGAAGTCAATATACCAAGCAACCTGAGCATACACGGTACCAGCAAGGGCGAACTCCATAAGAAGAGAGCCGATACTCAGCAGCAGGGCGGCGAGGACATACAGAGTATTAGGATTGAAGCTTTCCCTTTTCACAGTGGCCTAGAATACAACAAATGCAAGGGGAGCGCAATTCTTATTTATCCAATCAAAGGGCAGCATTTGAGCCGCTTGCCTTGAATTATGACTTTGAAATGAGTATTGTAGAGGGAGGCTTTGCGGCTGTATAGACTGGACATATAAGCTATATGTCCAGCTGCAAGGTCTTAAAACAAAACTGGGAGGGAGTTGTGGCACAGGCAGGAAAGAACCCGTTAAAACCATTGGGCCGTAAAATATTTCTGGATCGGTATGCCCTTAAGGATGGTCAAAAGGGCAGCTTATCAGTGGGTGATACAGTTGTGGTAATGACCAATGCAGATACAGGGCAGAGAGAGATCGGCAGCATTGCTGCGGTCAATGACGGAGAGGTGAACGTAAAGCTTGAGGACGGAGCTGAGTTTAGCACCCCCTTGGAGCATGTGGATAAGCCGGTAGAAACCGATCCGTCCCAGATGATAGCGCGGGTTGCCCGGGGTATAGCCGAAGAGGAAAAAGAGGAAGTTCGGGAAGAGTGGCGTAAGCGCTTTGAATGGCTTTTACAGGACTGGCGCTTTGTTCCCGGCGGACGTATCCTCACCGGTGCCGGGACTGAACAGAGGCTCACCTACTATAACTGCTATGTAATTCCCTCTCCAAAAGACAGCCGCGGCGGTATCATGGAGACTCTCACCCATATGACCGAGATTATGTCCCGGGGCGGAGGGGTGGGTATCAACCTCTCCAGTCTGCGCCCCCATCATGCGTATGTAAAAGGGGTAAACGGACGTTCCAGCGGTTCGGTCTCCTGGGGCGGACTGTACAGTTTTGTAACCGGATTAATCGAGCAGGGAGGTAGCCGGCGCGGGGCGCTGATGCTGATCCTGAACATATGGCATCCTGATATTCTGGAGTTCGTCAACAGTAAACGTCTGGCCGGGCGTATCACCAACGCCAACATAAGTGTCGGCATTACCGACGACTTTATGCAGGCCGTAAAGAATGACGGCATGTGGGATCTGGTGTTTCCGGATGTGAGCGATCCCGACTACGACGAGCTTTGGGACGGAGACCTTGAAGCCTGGCGCGCCCAGGGGAAGGGGGTCACCAAATACAAATCGGTCAAAGCCCGGGAGATATGGACCAGCATCATCGAGAGTGCCTGGGCCAGTGCCGAACCGGGGATCTTTTTTGTTGACCGCTACAACGCCCTGAGTAACAGCTACTACTATGCAAAAATAAATTGTACCAACCCCTGTGGCGAACAGGGACTGCCTCCCTGGGGGGTGTGTAATCTGGGGGCTGTGAATTTAGCCCGCTTTGTAAAGCAGGGCAAGGTCGATTGGGACTCTCTGGGCAAAACGGTCCGTTATGCGGTTCGCTTTCTGGATGATGTTATTGACAACACCCCCTACTTCTTCGAAGCCAACCGAATACAGCAGCAGTCCGAGCGCCGCATCGGTTTGGGTACCATGGGGCTGGCTGAAATGATGATTCGCCTTAAAATCCGTTATGGCGGAGCCGAGTCGGAGAAGTTTCTGGACAAACTGTTTAAGTTTATTGCCCAGCAATCCTACCTGGCCAGTGCAGAATATGCGGCGGAGAAGGGCAGCTTTGCCTATTTTGATTCGGATAAATTTCTGGAAAGCGGTTTCATGCGGGGTATGTCCGAGGAAGTGCGCAAGGCTGTAAAAGAACAGGGAATTCGCAACGTAACCCTGTTAACCCAGGCGCCAACCGGGACAACCGGCACTATGGTGGGTACTTCAACCGGTATAGAGCCGTACTACTTCTGGGAGTGGGAACGGCGGGGCCGAATGGGCTCACATACTGAACGGGTAGATGTATATAACGAGTGGCTGAAGGATCATGAAAACGACCCGCTTCCCGACTATTTTGTATCGGCCATGGATCTTACTCCGGAAGAGCATGTCCGCGTGCAGGGGGCTATTCAACGCTGGGTCGACTCCAGCATTTCTAAAACCAGCAATATGCCAAGCCATTATACGGTGGAGCAGACCAAGGAACTGTACGAGCTGATGTACGATTTGGGCTGTAAGGGCGGCACGATTTACCGTGATGGCTCGCGTGATGAGCAGGTACTGAATCTGAAAAAAGAGGAAGAGTCCAAAACGGAGGCAGCCCCGATTGTTGAACCGGAGCAGATACGCTCCCGTGTACGTCCGACCGTACTGCATGGTATTACCTATCGTAAACACACCCCCATCGGAACCGCCTACATTACGGTAAACTCCGATGGTGCCCATAACAACGAGCCCTTTGAAATCTTTATCAATGTAGCTAAAGTCGGCTCGGACGTTTCGGCGGATGCTGAGGGTCTAGGCCGCTTAATCAGTCTTATCCTGCGGATGCCAAGCCCGATGAATCCGGAAGAGAGGGCCGAGAATATCATTGCTCAGCTGCGTAGTATCGGCAGCGGCCGGCAGCGGGGATTCGGTAAAAACCGGGTGATGAGTCTGCCCGATGCTATCGCCCAGGCAATCGAAGAGCACATCGGAAAGGACCATCAGGAAGATTACAATTATCCTGTGCTGCCCGATGAAGAGGAGGAGAACGAAAAGAAGCAGTTCTCCCTTTCATTCAACGAGCCGACCGCCGATATCTGTCCGGTCTGTGGAAATGCCACCTTTATGTTTATAGAGGGCTGTAAAAAGTGCCACTCCTGTGGCCACAGTGAGTGTTAGAGTTTAATCTATAGCTTAATCTATAGTTTAATCCAGCTCGGTAAGAAACCAGTTGTACAGCGCGACCATTCTATTGGTGAATGAGTCGCGCATTTTATCATAGAATATTTTGAGCTTCATCACATCTACCGTATTGAGGCCGTAGAAGGCAATTCCCTCCTGTGTCGGCACGATTAGCAACTGCATCGACATGTTCTCTTTCCTAACTACCGGGAAGAACATGTAGGTCATAGTAGTAAGATTTACTATGTTCATACGGAAGTAGTCACCCGAGCTCTGGTAATGAACCTCGGAAATATTATTCCCGAAGGTAAGGTCCTTTTGATGGATATAGATGGTATCCTCTTCGGGAATGCTTCGGACCAGGGGATCGTCAAGCTTCTTTTGGTCCTCAGGATTATTGATAGCCCAGCTTTCGGCGAAGAGGGTACGCATCCGCTCGCGGGAGGCCGAATAATACTCAATGCCTTGCAGGCTGCTGATCTTCCGGAGG
>JAGYOC010000250.1 GCA_018399795.1 Dehalococcoidales bacterium | reverse complement strand
ACGACGTGGAGACGGCGGATAACGGCAAAGAAGCGCTGGAAATGATAAGGAGCACGAGATACAGCGCCATACTCTGCGATATCAAGCTTCCGGAGATAAGCGGTAAAGATATATACGAAAAGGTGGGTAATATAGCTCCCTCCCTGAAGAAGAGGGTGATATTCATCACCGGGGACGTAATCGGAGCCGATACGGCAGCTTTCTTAAAGAAGACAAAAGCTCCCTATTTAAACAAGCCTGTTGATATTGTCGAGCTTGAAAAGAAAATTAAAGGCATTATCAGTGTTTGATTAACTTCGCTACCCCGGGAGTTTATCGAGGCGAATATCATATATGCTGGCTGTTGCTATGTACAAATCCATATTGACGGTTATTCGGTAGGATAAGAAAAGTGCAGTACTATAACTTTGAAAAAGGAAGTTTTTGGGAATTTGTGAAAGATAACGCGGAAAGGTTATCATGGTTATCGCCCATTAAGGTTAATCAGCGGTATTGACACATGATAGTATATGTGAGATCATGGTAAGTGCTCCAAGTGATCGAGCTTGTGGCAGTTCTTCGGAGAAGGCGCAACTGAGTACCGCGAGGTAAACGGAGGTAACAGATCCGGGGGTTGTCTGGAAAAGCGAAAGTCACTTGGGGCTTTTTTGTGCCTTTTTATCGCCGCAGGTCAGTCTGAAATCCTTCTCAGCTCGACGATACCTACAAAGGGGAGATTGCGGTATTCTTCCTGGTAGTCCAGTCCGTAACCTACTATGAATTCATCCGGTATCTCGAAACCGACGTAGTCCAGAGCGATGTCGGCGATACGCCGGGCCCGCCTGTTGAACAGGGTGCAGACCTTTATACCGGCCGGTCCTTTGGCTTGAAGGTGACCGAGCAGATAGCTCAGAGTCATACCGGTATCGATAATATCTTCTACAATCAGGACTTGCCTGCCACCGATATTGAGGTCAAGGTCCCGGGTAATCTTCAGGATGTGCCGGTCTCCCCCATAATCGGAGATGGCCATGAAATCGATATCGAGGGGAACGGTTATTTGTCGCATCAAATCGGCCATAAAGCATAAAAAGCCGCGCTGGATTCCCACCATAACTGGCCTATTTCCGTTGTAGTCAGCCGATATCTGCTTGGCCAGGGATTTTACCCTTTCTTCTATTTCTTCTGACGAGTAAAGTATCCTGCGGATACCGTGGGCCCTGCTTTGTGCCAGCGGCCCGTGTCCGTACTTGGCCAGCAGGCGATCGAAATCCTTCTTGTAAAGGAGGGTGATGTTTATATCGGGATAGAGATGCTTAAGCCGTCTCAGCTTGCGGTTCTTTTCTGTCACCAGTCTTTGCTTCATTGTGGTCAGCTCGACATAAAGGTCTAGCCGTGGCAGGTAGAAGTCGGGTGTGAACATCCTGGTTACCCTGTCTGACTCCCACTTTATGGCGAAGGAGCGGGGTTCGTATACCCAGTCAATCTGGTAGAAGTCAAGGATATCGGCGAACTCCTTTTCACTGGAGTGGGCGAAGTTGACCGTATGGCTTTTCTGCAATCTGGTTATGATTTCATCCATTTTACCCTGTCCTGCCCGGTTTCCATCGATCTGGCTCGGAGTCTTCGTGCAAAGGGCCATTCCGCTTAGAACGGCCATCGTCTTGAGAAATTGGATGTCCTGATTGCTGAAATCATAGTGTTCTCTGGTGTAGATACGCAGGCTGCCCAGGATTACTTTTTCCCTTTTTATCGGTATCCCTGCCAGAGAGACGATACCGGCTTCACTGGCCTGAGAGGGGTACTGAATGCGTTCATCATTCGTGACGTCGGCGATGATTACGGGCTCTCCGCTGTGGACTTCGCCCAGGCTTGTTTCGGCATCGAGAAGTCCCTTGTGCAGGAAGGAATGGGGCAGCCCCCATGTAGACCGGTGAGACAGGCGGTTGTGCTTCGGGTCTAATATGAGTATGGAGACACGTGCCTTCATGGCGGCAGCAGTACTCCTTACCAGAATTTTGAGGATGTCTTTCTGCGGTGAAACGGAATTTACTGCCGCAATTCCCCGGGCCAGTGCTTTATAATTGGCCTTTTCCTTGCTTACTGCCATTTCAACTATCTTCTCATATCAATGCGGATTTTTCTATAACAAAATGGCGTAGCCGGAGCATACTAAACAAATATCCAGGGTTGTTTCTCTGGGAATTTACCCTGTAGAATATTCAGGGCGAAGCAATTTGCCGCTAGCCAGAAATCCAGCTTGAAAATCTTTTTTGGGGGAGCTTGGTTTGAAGATCGCAAATACAGTGCTAAAACCTATGCCTGATGCCAGCTACAGATTGATGGCGATGGCATACAAAATATCTGCTCCTTTCTGCAGCGTACGGCGGCAGATCGAGTTGCTCGATTTGCGAGAGGGAATGGCGGTGGTTGATTATGGCTGCGGGCCGGGCTGCCATACAATACGGTGGCCAGGGCCGTGACCGAGTCGGGGAAGGTCTTTGCCGTCGATATACACCACCTGGCTATAAATGCCATCAGAAAAAAGGTAGACAAAATGGGCCTCAAAAATATCATTCCTATTCTGATTGACTCGTACTGGACCGGCATCGCAGATGCAAGTATAGACCTGGTCCTGCTGATCGATATCATACCGGTTGTCCGGGACCACCAGTCCTTATTTCTGGAAGTATTCCGGGTGATGAAGGGGAAAGGGCGTGCCTATATCTCCCACAGCCATCTGTCGATGGCGAAAACCCGGAAGCTGGTTGAGGGGAACGGCCTTTTCAAGATATCTAAATGCTGGAGCCATGATATGATAATTGAGCCTTTATCTGGCAAACCGAGGGTTTCCCATTCCCTGTAAGTGTTTGCGCATGTACTGGCGTTATGGTGTTTCCATAAAAATATGGTATGAAACGGTTCTAATCGGTCGGCAGTTTGAGGTTCTCTGCCGCTCCTTACATTCGGGCCCACACCTGGTGAGGAATCCATATATTGTACTTAGGGACAACTAACCTGATGTCTGTAGTTGCGTTATTAAAAGTGAGGCATGATGATAAAGGAGGTGTAATATTTTGGTTAAGAAGAGAATATCTATTGGCACGTTGTCTCTGCTTGCTGTTAGCGCTTTGATCACGCTGTTTACCGGCTGCGGTTCACGGGCACCCGGGGATGTGGAAACAGCTCCGGACCCGTTTACCGTGGTGTGGGGACCGGAAAGAGAGCAGGTGGTGGTCTTCAGCGGGGACAGTGCCGGACACGTTGCCGGGGAGGTTTCTGAGTTCACGCTGGAGATTGGCAACGGCTCTGAAGAGCCCTGGCAGGGCGAATACCTCGTCCAGCTTCTCGACACTGAAAATATAGTATTGGAGATTGACCACGGTACCTTCGATGTGGCACCCGGAGCGGATTCAGAGATAGATATTGAGGCGGATTTTGGTTCCGGGCTCGATGGACCATATGGTCTCTCGCTGTATATACCGGGCCGCGAAGCCCAGAGCATACAGACCATATGGATTGGTGAAAAGAGCACGATCAGTCCTGGCCCCTGGCCCTCAATAGCGAGTCACCCGCAGCTCTGGCCGGAAAAAGAGGCTTTTACCGAGGAAAAGGCCAGGCAGCTGGCTGAGGAATTCGTGAGAAAAAGTCCTACTTTTACCTTCGACGGTATGGAAGGTAGCCTGGAGCTTGTCGAAACACTCTATCCCGATATTGAAAACGCCTGGCAGTTCATTTATAGCTTCGACAGCCGCCACGCCGGTTATGGAGACAGAACCGGGCAGGGACTTGCTCAGGTAATTACCAGCCACGAGGCTTCGGTGGTAGCTGAAAATGGGCAGATAAAGACTGCTATCCTGGATAACAAATGGGATATGCTCGACCAAACGGAGATAGACTGACCCTCCGTTAATGACCGGATAGCCGCGGCTATCCGGTCATTACTTTTATGTACTAGCTGGTATTGTCTTGGATATGGTGGTGCTTTTGCTTTATAATCAGGTGTGATTCCGAACGTGAGATCAGATACAGGGTCTGGTGTGGGTGTGGTTATCGCTGCGGCAGGCAGGAGCCAGCGCATGGGATCAACGGACAAGTTGAAGTTGCCTCTGGGTAAGGGAACTGTTCTTGGCCGGGTGGTCGATACCTTCCAGAACTCGGAAGTGGTTGATTGTATCGTTATTGTCCTGGCTGAATACAACCTGGAGTGGGGACGCGCTCTTGTCCTGGAGCGGAATTGCTCCAAGGTCATTGATGTTTGTGCTGGAGGTAAACGGCGCCAGGACTCGGTGGCCGCGGGGCTTGCCAGGCTCGAGGGGTGCTCCTGGGTTATAGTCCATGACGGGGCCAGGCCTCTTGTCAGTGAAGACCTGATATTACGCGGCATTGAGGCAGCGATGGAAACCGGCGCTGCGGTCGCCGCTATAGCTGCCGTAGATACTATCAAGCTTGCTGAAAACGGGTATGTGTATCAGAGTCTTCCCAGGGAGAAGCTATGGGTGGTTCAGACTCCTCAGATATTCCGCTTTGACTTGCTTAGCCGGGCCTACCGGGAGGCATATGATGACGAGGTTACCGATGACGCGTCGCTGGTGGAGAGACTGGGTTATCCGGTTAAGCTCTATGAAGGCTCGCATGATAACATAAAGATAACTACTCCTGATGACCTGGCTATTGCCGGGGTTCTGGTAAAAAATTATGATGGGTAGTATCCGTGTTGGTATCGGTTATGATGCTCATCCCCTTGCCGGGGGACGGAAGCTGGTACTGGGGGGTGTGCTCATACCCTTCGATATGGGGCTTGAGGGATGGAGCGATGCCGACGTGCTCACCCATGCTGTAATGGATGCCCTGCTCGGAGCCGCATCCCTGGGAGACATCGGCAGCTATTTCCCGCCCGGAGATACGGAGTTTGAGGGTGTGTCCAGCCTTATCCTGCTGGAAAGGGTGCGGGAGGAGCTGGCGGGTTATGGGTGGAAAGCAGGCAATATCGATACCATCATTATTGCCGGAGAGCCTGTGCTGGGTAATTATGTTGAGGCGATGCGATGCAATCTAAGTGAGGTGCTCGGTATCGACCCCGGCCGGTTGAGCATCAAGGCGTGCAGTTCAAACCGGCTGGGATTTACCGGAAGAGGGGAGGGTATCGAGGCGAGGGCGGTGGCCCTGATAGAGAAGATAGCCGTTTAGGTGTTGTTTAAGTGGTAAAAACGTTAATAAATCCTTGTCGGGCCGGATTTGTCCGGGCGGGATTATTGAAGGGGGAAAAGTGAAGGTATTTAATACCCTTTCCGGGAAAAAGGAAGAGTTTGAGCCTCAGGGTGATGAGGTCAGGATGTATGTGTGCGGGGTAACACCCTATGACGATAGTCATATCGGACATGCTATGAGCTATGTCATCTTCGATGTCAT
>JAGYOC010000249.1 GCA_018399795.1 Dehalococcoidales bacterium | reverse complement strand
AGGGTCATGGCTGCGTCGAAACGTATAATAGAGAAGTTATGCGCCACATGCAGGATGGTCTGAATCAAGGCCTCCCGGGTCTCAGGGTTCAGAAAGTTTAACTGGGCGGTATCGTTCCACGGCATAGAAGTGCCGTCGTTCCCGTGGTAGATGTATCGGGTTTGCCGGCTAGGAAAGTGCTGCCACTTAAAGGTCAGGGCGGCATCGGTGCGGTCGTAATAGTGGTCTTCGAGGTATATTCCGATATCCGGATGATCGGATAAATTCTGGCTGTTATAGGTGTAGGACGGGTAGGGTGCCTCCGGCAGCTGAAGAAACCAGTCCGGATGGTCGTAGACCCAGTCCCCGTCAATACCGGTGTGGTTGGGCACCATATCGCTGGCCAGGCGGATCCCCCGGCGTTTGCAGCGATCGGCTAAATTATGCAGGGCTTCCCAGCCGCCGAGTTCGTCTGCAATTTCATACCGCTTCAGGGAGTATGCGGAGGCCTCGGCCTCAGGGTTACCACAGGAGCGCTTGATAGTTTTAGATGCGGCACTGCGCTCCCACAGTCCTATCAGCCAAAGGGAGTTAAAGCCCATATCCGCCAGTCGGTTTAACTCTTCATCGGGGATTTGGTCTAGCCGGTGAATTGTTCTGCCGTAGGAGCGGGTGAGCTGGTCAAGCCATACAAGGGCGCTCTTTGCCAGTAAAACTACCTGGGGCATCCAGACTGTGTCCTGACTGAATGCCTCGTAATCAAATTCTATACTGGAGTAGTCGGGGGTTCTACTGGGACCGGGTCCAGGAGGAAAGCTTGGACGCTGCTCCTCTTTTAAGTAATCGATGCCGCGAAGCAGTTTTTCGGCATAGGGACCTAAATACTCTTTCCAATGGCTCACCACATAGTTCAGCTGGGCTAAGATGCTGTGGGGAGCCTCATGGGCGGGTACCTGCAGAAAATCGATCAAGTTAAGAGCCGTATCTCCGACTCCGGGGAGTTGTTCGAAGAACAGGTAGGCTGTTTTTACTACCTGTTTGTAATTACTTTCGGTGGTGAGGGCTGTGTCGTCAATCAGTTCATGGTACAGCTTTAAGGCCGGGTTAAGATTGCTCAACCACACCAGCAGCATCTCTTCAAGATATATTTCCGTATTGGGTCGCTGCTGATCAGATTTGTGCAGATGCTCCTCCGCATTCTCGTCTCCGCTGTATACCGGTGCGGGGGGATAATGGTTGATCATCGCTGTAAGGGTTTCTTCGACTTGTGCATCACTAAGCTCTTCTCTAAGATACTGCTCCAGCTGAGTGAAGATATCGGAGCCGTGTTGTTCGACATAAAGATGAACCACATGATGCGAAATTTCGTGCAGCAGTGCCAGGGCATACACTTCTGCAGCAGATGCTCTCAGTTGAGGATAGCGGTTTACATTTCTTTTTTTGTTAATAGCCTCGACCAGTTGAACCACCGCTTTTCGGTCGGTGCTGATTACATGACCCTCTTTAGAAAAAAGTGCCTCAGAAAAGCGGTAGCGGTCCCGTGAAAAACGGGATATATGAAACCAGACACGTGTCTGGGACACACTCTTATACTCTGCTTTTGACTGGCTTAAATAAAAATTTTGAAATGGATACTGCATGGGTGCTCCTCAGAGACAACGCCTACTGAAGGGTTATCAACTATTATCTTCAAGTTCTTTCATTTTATCACGGATTCGGGCGGCCTCTTCGTAGTTTTCCTCAGTTACTGCCTGGTCGAGCTTTTGCTGAAGCTCCTCCTTTTCATGTTTCAGGGGGTCTATCTCTCCCTCGATGGGTTGTTCACTAATGGAACTGAGAGGGATTCCCGCCTCGTCAACTACCGATTCTTCTATGTATAACGGGCATTTGTGGCGCACGGCAATGCCCATTGCATCCGATGGCCGGGCATCAATTGAGAGAGAGGTATCGGCTTTGGATAAAATTAGTTTGGCAAAAAAGGTTCCCTCTTTGAGGGAAGTAATTTCAATACGCTCCAGCTCTACTTCCAGCTCTTTGAGCAGCGAGAGGAACAGGTCGTGGGTCAAAGGGCGGGGCATAGGAACATTACCCATGCCAATGAGAATAGACTGGGTTTCCAATTGTCCGATGAATATAGGAACTGCAAGCTCGGCTCCGAGCGGGCGTACCAAGACCGCATTTCCCTGGTCGGTACGTGCGACTGTCCAAATTTCTGCTTCTACTAACATTCTGCCTTTCCCCCACTAAGGTAGGATAAGACATTTTCCGGGTGATATCAATATATAGGGCTTAGTTGTAGATTTGAGCTTTATCTTTTCCGCGAAGCACTCGCAGGGCCGCATCCCGCAGGGCTTCAATTTCGCCTTCGCCGGGGTAGATAAGAACACGACTGATAAACTCAACCCTCTCTTTGATAAGAGTGGTAAGCCGATCGTTGTAGGCCAGTCCTCCGGTGAGGACTATCCCGTCAAGACGGCCGGAGAACACGCTTGCCAGAGCCCCGATTTCTTTGGCTACCTGATACGTCATAGCTTGAAAGACAAGCTCCGCAAGCTCTTCTCCCTCTTGTCCACGTTGATCGACTTCACGTCCGTCGGAGGTGCCGAGATAGGCCATAAAACCGCCCTTGCCCTTGAGCATTTTCATAATCTCTTTCTGCGTATATTTACCGGAGAAGCAGAGCTCTACCAGTTGTCCTGCCGGCAGGGTGCCGGAGCGCTCCGGAGAAAAGGGGCCTTCTCCGTTTAATGCGTTATTTACATCAATAACTTCTCCATTTTTATGAGCGCCAACCGAGATACCCCCTCCCATATGAGCTACAATTAAATTGGACTGTTCGTACGCTTTATTCATTTCCGCGGCTGCTCTGCGTGCGACTGCTTTTTGATTCAGGGCGTGAAATATTGATATCCGCGGCAGTTCCGGATGCCCGGAGATACGGGCAAGGGGCTGTAATTCATCCACCACCACCGGATCAGCGATAAGGCTGGGTGCTTGAGATGTGTGAGCAATTTCATGGGCAATTAATCCGCCCAGATTGCTGGCGTGCTGGCCGCTTACTCCTGCCCGAAGGTCTTCGGTCATACGCTCGTTTACCGCCCAGACTCCACCGGGGATGGGTTTCAGAAGCCCTCCACGGCCGATTACCGCATCGAAACTGCTGGGGTCGACGCCTTCGGATTTTAAACTTTCCTGAATGATATTTGAGCGGAAATCATACTGATCGGTTATACTGTCAAATTGG
>JAGYOC010000248.1 GCA_018399795.1 Dehalococcoidales bacterium | reverse complement strand
AAGCTGGACCTTGTGGAAGATGCTACGAACAATCCAACAGCGTGCACCGATGGTAAACAGATTCGGTACAACCCGGAGTTTATCGACGGACTATCGCTGGAGGAGACGAAAGGGCTTCTATGCCATGAGATTATGCACTGTGCTAATCAGCATCATTTGCGCCGAGATAGCCGAGACATTAAAAAATGGAATGCTGCTGCCGACTATGCGATCAATCCGTTGATCAGAGACAGTGGGATGCAGATACCACCAGGTGGTCTATTTGATTACCAGTATAACGACATGAGCGCAGAGCAGATATACTCGAAACTGCCCGAGCCCGATGAAGACCAGCAAGGCCAAGGTGGTAGCGGGGAAGGAAACGACCCCGGCGGCAGTGGCGGCGTTGAAGACTACCCTGGAGATGGGCAAGGTCAGCAGGCGTCCGAGGACACCAAAGAGCAGAATGGGCAAGAGTGGAAGGTCGCGGTTGCGCAGGCTGCGCAGCAGGCGAAGGCTATGGGTGATCTCCCCGGTGCAATTAAGCGCATGGTGGAGGACATCGTTGACCCGGTCCTGGACTGGCGAGAGATACTGCGGCGGTTCGTGGATTCGAATGCGAAGAACGACTACCAGTGGTTCCCGCCGAACCGGCGGCACATTCACAATGGCTTCATTCTCCCTTCACTGCGGAGTCAGGAGCTGCAGAATGTGACGATGGCAATGGATACCTCTGGAAGTATCACCGACGATGACTTGAAAGCATTCGAAGCTGAGGTCCGGTCCATAGTTGAAGATTACCGGACAAATACAACGGTGATCTATTGCGACCGAGAGGTGCAGAACGTCGAGAAGTTCGATGCGCAGGACGTGATCGAGCTTCACCCGGAAGGCGGTGGAGGTACGGACTTTCGCCCGCCGTTTGATTGGATTGAAGAGAGCGGTGAACAACCGGCTTGTATGATCTATCAGACCGATGGGCACTGTGACCGATTTCCAGCAGAGCCGGACTACCCTGTCCTATGGGTACTCACGAGAAGGAACCGGGAGTTTAATCCCCCTTTTGGAGAGGTGATAAGCCTATAGGAGTCTCACACAGAGCGCCTTTTGAGAGGGCGCTCGATGGGAGATTTTGATTTAATGGAGGTTTGCTATGTCAGAAGCATTGAGAAAAGAAGCGAAGTCTTTGGCATTACGTTTTGCAGCTGCAGAGCGTGTTGCACTACGGCGTTGGTTGCGAAAATACCATGCTGAGAACGATATAGAGTTACCGGATACTTTATATCTTACTCTCGAAGCCCCTGAACTATGCGATGTAGTACGCGAGTTTGGAGGTGACCCGGAAGAGCTTGTAGAATCCGGTCGGAAAAGGGTAATCGACGAGATGATGGGAGAGGAGGAATAGTTATGGATACCAAACCAGTAGTGTCCCTCGATTTTGATGGGCCCGGTGGTAACACTATGGCGATGATTGCAGCGTGTAAACGTGCGGCACGCAAAGCCGGATGGCCGAACCAAACGTTTGATGCGTTTGTGAGTGAAGCTTTGTGCGATAGCCGTGAACATGCGCTTGATGTGATATTTGAGTGCTTTGAAGTGGTGCAAGAGAGACGAGTTATTGTCGGGGCTGATAGAAATGAGGTTCGATGATCTGTGGGCGGGCATTCTTTACAGTGTGCCCGGACATAGGCGATTGGCCTAAAGGAGGTTTGCAAATGTGGGTGTTTACAAAGGATGGTTTCTTCAGCGCGGTTGAGGACATGAAAGACTCAAAGCGTGTGATAGTACGTGCCCGTGATAAGCGGGATATAGCGCGGCTGGCGAAAAAGATAAGGGTGAAACCTTATAAGAGTGGATGGGGCTCGGATTATGA
>JAGYOC010000247.1 GCA_018399795.1 Dehalococcoidales bacterium | reverse complement strand
GCCCCGGTCGTTAATGCGAACTTCTAAACTCTTTCCATTGTCTAAGTTGGTAACTTCTACCACTGTACCGAAGGGGAGGGTCTTGTGGGCAGCTGTCAATTTGTTAGTATCGAATACTTCACCGCTTGCCGTTTGTCTGCCTTGAAACTTTCCCCCGTACCACGATGCGTAGCCGGTTTCTCCCCATACTTGGAGTGTCGGCAGCAGTAAAACACTTAACAGAAATAGTAACAGCTTGTTCACTCGTCCCCCATAGTCATCTTTATGTCTCTTATCTCGGCGCATTTGTATCCTAACTGTAATCTTAACACATGGGAGTTTTCGGTTCCATTGAACAATACCAATTTTACCGCTATAATGCACGGCTATGAAGGGAAATACATTTCATTGGGCAGACAGTACTGCCGAAAAAATATTACGTCAAAAGGGAGAAAAGGATACCTATGTGTGTGCATCCGGTATCACCCCCTCAGGCACTGTGCATATTGGTAACTTTCGCGAGATTATTTCGGTTGAGCTAATCGTGAGGGCCCTGCGGGATCAGGGAAAGCAGGTTCGTTTTATATACTCCTGGGATGACTACGATGTGTTTCGCAAGGTTCCCAAGAATATGCCGAATCCGGAACTACTGGAGACTTATCTCCGCAAGCCCATTACCCTGGTACCGGATACCGGTTCAGGGTATTCCAGTTATGCAGAGGCGAACGAGAAAGCCCTGGAACAGCTGTTGCCGAAGGTGGGGGTTGAACCGGAGTATATTTACCAGGCCCAACGCTACCGCAGCTCCTATTATGCCGAAGGGATTCGGACTGCTCTGGAACAGCGGGAAACCATCCGCAGTATCTTAAACGAACACCGTACCGAAGCCCTCCCCGAAGATTGGTGGCCCGTATCGGTATTCAGCACCTTTACCGACCGTGACACTACTACGGTACTGGGATGGGATGGAGAGTGGG
Source organism: Dehalococcoidales bacterium (assembly GCA_018399795.1). The sequence continues at coordinate 965 of JAGYOC010000247.1, read as the reverse complement.
GTGTGCATTACCGTTGTGAAGATACCGGTAATGAGGAAACCCTGGATCTGCGTGAAACCAGTGCGGTAAAACTGCCTTGGCGGGTCGACTGGCCGATGCGCTGGCGTCAAGAGGGAGTCGACTTCGAACCGGCTGGAAAGGACCACCACTCCGAGGGAGGTTCCTTCGATACCGGCCGTAAGATTGTCAAAGAGGTGTACAGCGGTGAGCCACCGGTTACCTTCCAATATGACTTTATCCGTATTAAGGGGCGTGGTGGAAAAATCTCATCCTCCTCCGGTGAGGTAGTTGGACTGTCCGAAGTATTAGAGATCTATCAACCGGAAATTGTCCGCTACCTGTTTGCCGGTACCCGGCCGAACAGCGAGTTTGCAATCTCCTTTGATTTAGATGTGCTTAAAATATACGAGGATTATGATAAGTGCGAGCGAATCTATTTTGGTGAACAGGAAGTCGGCGAGAAGAAGCGCCAGAAGGAGAGCCGGATTTACGAACTTTCTCAGGTTCATGGTGTTCCGGAAACCATGCCGGTACAGCTGCCCTTTAGACATCTGTGCAATCTGCTGCAGATCAACGGCGGGGATATAGAAACGGTTCTCTCTCTGTTTGAGTTGGATGAGGAACAGCGACGACGTATGCGGGTTCGCGCCCAGTGTGCCTGGAACTGGATTACCCGCTTTAGTCCGGAGGAGTTTCGCTTTCGCCTGCAGACAGCTGCAGACCCTCTGGTAGAGACCGATGAGCAGCAGAAACGTATGCTGCAGGGACTCAAAGGGGAGGTGGAAAAGCTTGATGAACATGATGAAAAGAGTTTTGGAACCGCCATTTACGATGTTGCCCGCCGTGAGGATATAGAGCCGAAAGAGCTGTTCAGCCTGGTATACATGGTGCTTATCGGAAAAGAGAAGGGGCCTCGTTTAGCCGGCTTTATCATGACCCTTGGTAAACAGAAAGTGCTGGAAATC
>JAGYOC010000246.1 GCA_018399795.1 Dehalococcoidales bacterium | reverse complement strand
GGAAGCATCCTCGGCAGCAGCATTTCCAGCCTGGTTTCGTAGCTGTTATCGATCCGGATTTTACCTTCTTTATCCTCTACTATGACTCCGCCTCTGGAGTCAAATTCCTTGATTTCAACAATTCGGGAGGCTAGCTCCCTGTCTCTGTCCAACAGTTTTTTGGCCGGCTCAGTATCCTTCGGGGAAAGATAGGCTCTAACCTTACCGGTGCCGGCGGAACTCAATGCCTCCCTGAGCAGGTTCTCCACCGAGGTCTCGTTGCCCGAAGAGGCTTCAAGATCTTTTTTAACCCGGTCGATTATCTCGTTGATTACATTGGCCTTGGCTCTGGATAACTCCTGGCGTGCCTTTACCTTGGCCTGAGCCTCGATGCGAACAGCTTCCTCCCTGGCATGCTGGAGCATACTGTTCTTTTCATACTCAGCCCGGGCCTGATACTGCTTTTTGGCCTGCTCTATCTCCTGCCTGGCTTTAGTTCTGGCTTCTTCTAATATCTGGTCTGCCTCGACCTTAACCCGGTCACGGATGGCTTCCCCTATTTTTCCCATTCCTGTCATCTGAATTACTCCTTACATAAGCCCTAGCATACTGAGGAGCATGATGGTGAACACCAGGCCGAGGACACCAAGCAACTCGACGAAAACGGCCAGCATCATGGAATTGGTTAAAATTTGACCTCTCGTCTTGGGCAGAAGTGATATACCCGATGCACAGACAGAACCCTGGTGAGCTGCCGAGAAGAACTGGGCCATGGCAGCCATAATGCCAAGACCGAGCACAGCAAACCCGCCGCCCCCGGTCGCTGCCAGTTTGTCGGCAACATTGGAGGTAATCAGTATCATTATAATCAGTCCGTAGAAAGCCTGTGTCATCGGCAGGGATGCCAGAACGATGACATTCCTGAGCTGTCCCCTGTCCTCGGAGAGGACGGCTACGCCGGCGGAGGCTGCCTTGGCTATACCGACTGACGAGCCCGCCAGGCCGCCGCCCAGGGCCAGGGCGCCACCAAGAGTAGCTAACGATGATGGGTCAACTAACATATCCGCACTTCCTTTCTAAGATTTTACTCCGACCAATACTGTTGGCCGTTTGATAAACTTGAATGGGCTATATGCTCTACCCCCTCCCTCATAGAACTTGAACAGGAATTCGACGAAGCACAGCCGGAGCGAGTGTATGAATCCGGTCAAAACACTCAGTAGCAGGTTAACCACGTGTCCTATGACCAGGATGAAAACGCTCAGTGCTCCGCCGGCAATCACGCCGACCATGCCCGAGAAAGGCAGCAGGTTGCCGAAGAGGGGCCCCAGCATATTGAAAACTGAGGCCAGGTAATAGGTGGCTAGGCCTACGCCGGCAATTCGTGCGTACGACATGATGTCGCCCAGGATACCGGTGATATCGAATAACCAGAGAATGGCACCCAGTCCTCCTCTCTCCATAAAGTTTCCAGCCACTATCATCCCCAGGCCGGCGATGGCAAAGTAGAGAGAAATGTCATAGACCTGAGGGGCAATGGCGGGTACTCTGAAGATAAGATTCAGCACAGAGGCGATATCCACGTGCATTATCGCCTTGATAATGTACAGGGCACCGAACTGAAGGGAGAAAAGCCCTGCTTTGGCGATAATTTGCCCGCGGTTTTTGCTCTTGATTGCCTTGATGAGGGCGAGCACATGGCCGATGTTGACATGTATGAAGCCGATAAAAAGTGCCAGTATGACGAAGATAAGCGGGTTCTGCAGGGTTTCCTGTACTCTGGCCACCAGGCTCATATTCTCTATTCCGAAGAGGGTGTTGATGTTGCCCAGGTAGCTGCCGCTGAGCAGCCCCAGGGTAAGCCCGACACCTCCACAGGTATAGAGCACCCTTTGCAGCAGATTTATTGCGCTGGACTTTGTATTGCCCAGAAATCTGGGAACCATGAACCGGCTGATAAGTATCATCCCCACTGCGTAGACCACATCGGCGATCATCAGGCCGAAGAAGACAGCGAAGGAATAGGCGATAATGGGTGTCGGGTCCCATTCCCGGTATCTGGGGGTGGCAAATAGGTTGACCACCACCTGGAAGGGTTTTAACGGCCCGGGGTTCTTCATCTTGACCGGTGGCTCCTCTACGGCCTCCGGTTCCCTGGTATCAATAAAGATGTAGTCTATGCTGTCCTTGAGGTGGAAGACCATTGCCTCGACCCGGTTTACCGGAATCCACCCCTCCACCGCGGTGACGTATTTGGCTTCACAGGCCCGGCTGAGTACCGATAACCGCTGTTTTTCTGCCGCCAGAGCGCCTTTGAAGAGGGCGAGCTTTTTTACCTCCTGGCTGGCTTTATTCTGCAATTCCTGATAGGTTTCCGACAAACTCAGCTCAAGGCTATGCAGCCTGCTATCGGTGTTGTCCAGGAAATCCCCCAGGGTCTGGTTGCCGGCCGGTACCGTCAGAATTTTTCCGCCGGCCTGCTCGATTACCGACTCGATGGTGCTCCTGTCCTGCGTTTTGGCAATAACGTAGAGGACGGTCTCATCCTCCACCGTTTCGGCAGTACCTTCGAAAAGGTACTGTTCAATGTCGGGCATCGCTGTCTGGTAGGAATCCGCGGGCAGGACAAATACCTGTGAGAAGAGGTAATCGCCGGAGAAGCTAAGGTCCTTCAGGGCGGCGTCGTAATACTGGTGCAGGGCACCCAGATACTTTTTCAATCCGCTGAGTTCCTGTATCTCGTTATCGGCCCTGACTGCTTTCTGGTACAGGTCGGAAAACCGGCTGTAGGATGATCTTACTTCCCGGCTGATTTCGGAAAATGGCCGGGTGTATATTACATCGACGTCTTCTTCCGGTGTAACCTCCTCTTGTTTGGTGAGGTAGGCAAGCATATGATTGACCAGCGTTGCGAGCTCGGAGGTTTCTTTACGCTGGTTTTCTATGGCAGCCCTGTCCACCGGCTCCAGTTCCCGGGACTCTTCGACGTGCAGAACCCCTGTTTGATGCAGTGTTTTCAGGGTTTTTTCGGAATAATCCTTGAGGGTAACCAGTCTTACCTTCACCATCGACTCGGGGGAGTTGATGATAATCGGCGGTTTCATTTCGAGGCAGCTCCACTAACGATATTTACTATGCGCTTGATACTCTCATCTTTTTTCTGGCCGGCGGTATCCCTGATGTCGGATGCTTGCTTTTTGGATTCCTCAAGCGATTTGTCTGCCCTTTTCCTGGCGTCAGCAAGGATGTGCTCGCGCTCCCCCGTTATATCGTCCAGGGAAACTTCTGAATCGGCGATCTTGCTGGCCTCTTCCTTGGCTTGCCGCACAATTTCGGCGGCCTCTTTGCGAGCATCTTCGAGTGTTTTTTCGGCTTCAGCCTCAATCCCTTGCACGCTGCCTGTTATGTTTTCAGCAGGCATAGAACACCCCCCTTTCTGCAGAACTTTTTCGCATCAATCTGCTGTTTAACAGGGATGGAAACAAAGGTTCCGGAGCAAGCTCTCCCTTACCGCAGGGTAGTTATTCAGTAATTAGCAAGTAATTATAACAGAACTTTCACCGCTGGTAAATAATTAGACTGCCATCTGGCCGGAGACAAATATGTAGTAAATGCCGAATATATACAGAGCTATCAGAGCGATGGAATACCAGCTGACCCGGGATAAAATCCTGTGCTGTGGACGGGTACGGATTCCGATGATTACCAGAAGGCTCATCAGGATTACAAGCAGTACGGTGACCATCTGGCTGGGCGATATGGCGGCGAGAGCGGGGCCTCTGCGGTAGGCTATATCCACCGGCGTAATAAGGGCCAGGTTAAACATATTGCTGCCCAGTATGTTGGCAACTGCCATGTCCAGCGCTCCCAGGCGCAGGACGGCCAGGGTGACGGCCAGCTCGGGCATTGAGGTGGTAATGGCCAGGAAGAGGGTGCCGACGAAGCTGGTTTGCAGGTTGTAGGTAAGGGCAATTTCTTCACCGATATAGGATAGCCATATCCCGGCACCGATGACGGCGGCTGCCGATAGGGCAAAGCGCAGATAAACCGTCCTGGTGGGCAGCTTCTGGTATTGGAAGGGTTCCGGTAATAATGGCTCGTTGTGGCGGTTTCTTTCCCGGCGGAATACCCAGTATAAGCCGGCCAGGTAGATAACCATGGGCAATATTCCGAAGAGGTTGACCCAGCCGAAGGCAAGTTGCGGGAACCGCTCTCCCAGATTTATTCCACCCGCGACCACGGCAGCGATAAAAACGGCAGTTGCTGCTGAGACAATGTGACCCGTGCTCACCTGGCCCAGAATCGGTGCTGGTTTGTATACCATGTCCAGTATGGCCAGTATCATGAGATTGAAAAGGCAGCTCCCCAGGAGGGTTCCCATTGCCATATCGGGAAGTTTTACCAGGGAAGCCGAGCTTACTCCGGTAATCAGTTCTGGCATTGACGTAATTGCTGACAGCAGCAGCAGGCCTATCCATATCCGGCCCAAGCCGGTTTTCTCGCTGATGGCATCCCCGTAGCGGGCGAGTTTTGTACCGGCGAAGAGGATGATGGCGATGGAGGCGGCAAACTTCAACCAGACCACAATCTGTACTCCTGGTACCCAGCACTGTTCTGGCCAGCATACAATACCGGCGCTGGCTTCGTAAAGCCTGGTTAACAAACCAGTGGAGTAGATATGGCCGGTGTGATTTTACCCCCGATACCGACCCGACCGTATCGAATAGTATCAGAGCGATAATCCGTTATTCACGGTAACTACCGCTATGTCAGGGCGCATTTCCCATTGCTCCAGCAAGCAGCAGCAGAGAGCTTTGAAAAAATGTTATCTCCTAAGTATAATGGCAGTGGTGAAAATAAGGGTATTGAAAAGGAATTATTAGCAAATTAGTAGCAAAATTGATTTATGTATAGTAAAGGGATTTCAGAAACCGAAAATTTAGCTACGAAAAAGTGCATGGAGAGGTGTCCGAGTGGTTTATGGTGCCGCTCTCGAAAAGCGGTCTCCACGTTCAGTGGAGCGTGGGTTCGAATCCCACCCTCTCCGCCGGATACGTTATCGCATTTAGTTTAATAAAAGCCTTCCGAGGAATATGGAGAGATGCTGGAGTGGACTATCAGGCTCGCCTGGAGAGCGAGTGTAGCCTTTGGCTACCGTGGGTTCGAATCCCACTCTCTCCGCCAATTCTTTCAGGTGATGAGGACGGCTAAAGCAAGTAGGTCGGATTGAATCGTCCGTTTCACTCTGTTTAATTTTAATCTATCCCACCTGATACAGCACGGCAGGTTGACAAACCACCGGGTTTCCGATAGCTTATCTCTGTGCTAGAATGGCTTCGTGTATCGCGTGAAAGGCAGCAATATTTTGACCGATAGGAGTACGGCAACACGGTGAACAGGGATGAGCTAAAATACTGGGTGGGCTTCAGCCTGATTCCCGGTATCGGACGCAACCGGTTCGGGCTGCTGGAGAATTACTTTGGCAGTCTTGGAAGCGCCTGGGGAGCCGGACCCGGTGAACTGAGGCGCTCGGGGCTGGATAGCGGTACCGTGCGCTCGATTCTCTCCCGGCGCCCGGATATCGAGCCGGACAGGGAGATGGAGAAACTCGAGGATTCGGGCATGGAGGTGCTCACCCGGCATGATGAGGGATATCCATCCCGGCTCAAGGAGGTATACGACTGTCCGCCGCTCATCTATGTCAGAGGTAAACTAATGCCGGAGGACGAATGGTGTCTGGCGGTTGTGGGTACCCGCCGGGCCACGGTTTACGGCCGGCAGATAGCCGAAGAGATAACCACCGACCTTGCCCGGAGCGGAATTACCATAGTCAGCGGACTGGCCAGGGGTATCGATTCGGTAGCACACAGGGCGGCTCTGGAAGCCGGTGGCAGGAGCATAGCCGTGTTCGGCTGTGGACTCGATACCATCTATCCTGCGGAGAATGCCAGCCTGGCAAGCCGTATCGCTGAGCAGGGGGCATTGATAAGCGAGTATCCACCCGGTACCAAACCGCGTGCCGACAGGTTTCCCCGGCGCAACCGCATAATGAGCGGTTTGAGCCTGGGAGTACTGGTTGTTGAGGCCGGCAAGAGCAGCGGTGCGATGATCACTGCCCAGCTTGCGCTGGAGCAGAACCGCGAGGTATTTGCTGTTCCCGGCAGCATACTCTCACCGGCCAGTGTCGGCACCAATCACCTCATACAGGAGGGGGCCAAGCTGGTCAGCGGCTACCGTGATATCCTGGAGGAACTCAGCCTGAGCGAGGTTGCTCACCAGATGGAAATTAAAGAGGTCGTTCCGGCTTCGGAGACGGAAACGGCGCTGCTGAAATATATCGGTGCCGAGCCGGTCCATATAGACGAGGTGTGCCGCAGCAGCGGCCTGCCCGTGTCCCAGGTCAGCAGCAGTCTGGCCATGATGGAGATTAAGGGAATGGTAAAGCAGATGGGGCCGATGAGTTTTGTCCTTGCCCGGGAATCCAGGGCGGAGTACAGATTGAGAGTGGACTAGCTGATATGAGTAAAAATCTGGTAATTGTGGAATCCCCGGCTAAGGCCAGGACACTTAGCAGAATTCTGGGTAAAAAATACAGCCTCAAGGCGTCCATGGGTCATATCAGGGACCTGCCCAGAGGAACAATGGGCGTTGATGTGGAGAATGACTTCACACCGAAGTACGTCATACCCAGGAGCAAGAGCAAGGTGGTAAAGGAGCTGAAGGAGAAGGCTGCCAGTGCGTCGGCGGTATACCTTGCCACGGATCCTGACAGGGAGGGGGAAGCTATTGCCTGGCACCTCTCTGAGGTAACCGCTCTGGACCGGAAACGTTGCCGCCGTGTGGTGTTTCATGAAATAACTGAAGAAGCCATAGAGCGTGCCTTCCGGCATCCCCGCTCCATAGACCTGGAGCTGGTTAACGCTCAGCAGGCGCGCCGTATCATGGACCGGCTGGTTGGTTACAAAATCAGCCCTCTGCTATGGGAAAAGGTACAGCGAGGGTTGTCTGCCGGAAGAGTACAGTCCGTGGCGGTGAGGATTATTGTCGAGCGAGAGCGTGAAATCGAGAAATTCACTCCGCAGGAGTACTGGACTATCGATGCAGAGTTATCCCTGAAGGATAAGGATGGAGAGGCCTCCGTCCGGGCTGGCCTTGTCGGGCTCGGTGACGGAACCAAACTGGCTATCGATAGCGAAGCTAAGGCCGAAGATATTTGCCAGGAACTCAGGGAGGCAAGATACCGTGTGGCGGGGGTGAAGACGAAGAAAGTAAGTCGCCGCCCCTCGCCCCCCTTTATCACCAGTACCCTCCAGCAGGAATCCGGGCGCAGGTTCCGTTTCAGTGCCCGCAAAACCATGCTCCTTGCCCAGCAGTTATATGAAGGTATCCGGCTGGGTGATGAAGGCAGTGTCGGCCTGATTACCTATATGCGCACCGACTCCACCAGGGTAGCCCGCTCCGCTTTGAATGAGACCAGGGAATTCATCCGCGGTAGGTATGGCCCGGATTATGTACCGCCCAGGGCACGGAGCTTCACAAAGGCGGTGAAGGGAGCTCAGGAAGCCCACGAAGCTATCCGCCCTACGCGCATAGGGCGTGAACCCTCGTCTGTAAAAAAGTATCTCGATAAGGACCAGTTCAGGCTCTACCAGATCATCTGGCAGCGGATGGTAGCCAGCCAGATGTCGGATGCGGTATTCAGCAATACAAGTGTCAGTATTGAAGCGAAACGCCCCTATAGCAAGGGCAGCTATCTCTTCAGGGCTTCAAGCTCGGTTATCAAGTTTCCCGGCTTTATGTCACTCTATACTGCCCGTAAGGAGGAGGATGAAGAGGGGGAAAAGAAGGCCCCACTGCTCCCTCACCTGGTACGGGGCCAGGGGCTTAATCTTGTCGAGCTTTACCCCGGGCAGCATTTTACCCAGCCGCCGTCCCGCTTCACGGAGGCATCGCTTATCAAGACGCTGGAGCAGAACGGTATCGGGCGTCCCAGTACCTATGCCACTATCCTGGCCACCATTCAGGAGCGGGAATATGTCAGCAAGGTTAAGGGAAGCCTTCATCCCACCGAGCTGGGTAAGACGGTCAATGACCAGCTTATTCGTCATTTTAACGATATCATCAACGTTGATTTTACTGCCCGGATGGAGGAAGAACTGGATGAAGTAGGCAGCCGGAAGCGGGATTGGGTTGATGTCCTGAAGAATTTCTACATCCCCTTCGATGAGGACCTCAGGAATGCGGCCGAGCGGATGGAGAAGGTGAAGCCTGACGATGAAGAGCTCGGGGAGGCATGTCCTGAATGCGGCAAACCGCTTTTGATAAAACACGGCCGGTATGGTAAATTCATTGCCTGCAGCGGTTACCCCAAGTGCAGGTACAAAAGGACCTATGATGAGGAACAGGAAAGTGAGGCTGAGAATAAGAAAAATTCCAAGCCTGCCGGCGAAGAGCTTGAAGAGACCTGTCCTGATTGCGGCAGGCCGCTGGTGGTGAAAACCAGCCGCTACGGGAAGTTTATCGCCTGCAGCGGTTACCCGGAGTGCAAATACAAGAAGTCTTACGGTAAGAACATCAAGAGTAGGGCCGGGGGCAGGGAGAAGGCAAATCCCTCTGGGAAAGAGATTGAAGAGGCCTGTCCCGATTGCGGCAGGGCTCTGGTGGTGAAATCCGGTAGGTATGGGAAGTTCATCGCGTGTAGCGGTTACCCCGAATGCAAGTATAAAAGAAGGCTGAAGGAGTGAGTATGGAATACCCTTCCGAACATCTGCTGGAGAGCATCGAGGAAATTGCCGGTATCAAGGATCGGCTTTCTCTGGATGATCGTTCTCTGGCCACTTCACGGGGGCTTCATGTGCAAAAGAAGGCTCTGCCCGGTGGTGAATTGCAGTATACTGCGGGAGGCTGGCTGGCGAAAAAACTGATTTTTGTCATCGGCAGCGATAATAACAGAAACGTACTCAAGTACCAGCCGGGGGGATGGGAATTCAAGATTGAGGAAACGCTGGAGCTATGCCGGAGCCTGGAGCAGGCTTCAGAGGCCATGAAGAAATGGCCCGACGAGAAGGTCAGGGTATATCAGTCGGAAGAGGTTGTCGACAGCGAGATGGTGGACCGGGTAGCCGAGGCCAACCGTCAGCACTACGATGAAAACAACAAGTACTGGCGCCTGAACGGCCTGCCGCGCTGGATAGAATTTCGTGACATGTTTCTGGCAGAATTGAAGAAGGAATGGCCCATCGAATACGTGGAGTTTCAGACTCACCCCAGGGGTTCTGACTACACCATGGAGTTGCTGAAGGAAAACGTTGCCAAGGTATATGTCACCGGTTTTATGTACGGTAAGGGCTGGATATCTCCGGAGGAGTTGACCAATGCCACCCTGCACCTTGGCGAGGTGATTGCCGGCAGAATCAAGCGCGGAATGAAATGTGCCCGTTCCAGGGGCATCGCCTTTGCCGATGTCCTGGCTCATATCGCTTCCAGCGGTACCGTTGACAGTTACAACACGGAAACCGGGGAACAGCCTGTTAGCGAGAGGCCGGACGGGAGTGATAAAGAGGAAGGCATAGAAAACTAGAGCAGGGAACAATGCGATGCAGCGTATATTCGACAGGTACGTAAACTACCTCGAGTCGGAGCGGAATGCTTCTCCCTATACCATACGTAATTACACCACCGATATTTTGGCCTTTTTCGGTTTCCTCAGGTCGCAGAATATCGCCTCGCTTCGCCAGGTGGACAAACAGGTAGTACGGGACTATCTTGCCTCGCTTGTGAAGCAGGGGTTTGTAAAGGTCAGTATCTCCCGCAAGCTATCGGCGATACGCTCTTTCTACCGCTACCTTATGAGGGAGGAGGTAATCGAAAGCAGCCCGGTTGCCGATACAGCTTTCCCCAAGCTGGATAAACGCCTGCCCGGCTTCCTGAGCCAGAAAGAGGTTCTGAGGCTTCTCAATACCCCTGACATCAGTACGCCACAGGGGAAGCGTGACCGGGCCATACTGGAGCTGCTCTATGCCTCTGGTTTGAGGGTCAGTGAGGTGGTCAACCTGGATATGGATATGGTTAACCTGGATACCAGGGAAATAAGGGTATATGGCAAGGGTGCCCGGGAGCGAATGGTGTTAATGGGGAAACCGGCTGAAGCGGCGTTGCTTATCTACATCAGCCAGGCCAGGCCCAGCCTTCTGGCCGGTAAAAGGAACCGGGCGCTCTTCGTCGCCCGGGGCGGCCGGCGACTGGTGGAACGGAGGGTACAGCGCATACTCAGACGGTATTCGCTTACCGCCGGTATCAAGAGGCGGGTCTATCCCCATATGCTGCGACATACCTTTGCCACGCATCTCCTCGATGGCGGCGCCGACCTGCGGGTTGTGCAGCAGTTGCTGGGGCATGCCGACCTGTCCACAACCCAGATTTATACCCATGTTACCAGAAGACAGGCGAGAAAGGTATACCTGTCCGCTCACCCCATGGCGGGTAGAAATAGGGATAATGAATTACCAGAAGAGGATTGAGAGTCTGCTCGGCGCTCTGGCAGGATACGAAGCTGACGCCATACTGATTTCACAGCCGGAGAACCGCCGCTACCTCTCGGGATTCGACGGTTCTGCTGGTTATCTCCTCATTACAGCACGGGACCGGGTTCTGGTTACCGACTTTCGCTATCTGGAACAGGCCAGAAGGCAGTCTCCTGATTACCGGGTTTTCCCTATCAGCGGCTCGCGCGACGAATGGTTTCCAAGACTGCTTGACGGGCACAATATCAGGCTTCTTGCTTTCGAGGGCAGGCACGTCACCTTTTATCATTACCGCGACTTATCTGATATAATTAAAAAGGCTGGTCTGAGCTTGAAGCTTGTTCCTGTTGACGGCATTGTCGAAAAGATACGTGAGGTAAAGGAGCCCGAAGAGATTGAACTTATAAACCGGGCGGTGGTAATCAGCGATGCTGCCATGGGATATGCCCGAGGTTTGATTGCCAGCAACATCACCGAGCAGGAGTTGGCCTGGGAGATAGAGAGGTTTATGAGGGAGGCGGGCAGCGAGCCGGTTCCCTTCGGGGTCATCGCCGGTTCGGGGGAGAACGCAGCTTTGCCTCATGCCCGGGCAACCTCGCGCGATATCAGTACCGGTGGGCCAGTACTTCTGGATTTTGGTGCCAGGGTTGGGGGGTACTCCAGCGACCTGAGCCGTACTTTCCTCGCCGGTGGAGGGGATGAAACCTTTAACCGGGTATATGATATTGTGCTGGGTGCACAGCTTGCGGCAATAGAGATGGTCAAGGAAGGTATGACCGGGGAGGAAGCGGACAATATTGCGCGGACAGTTATCACCGAGGCTGGCTATGGAGAATATTTTGGGCATGCCTTGGGTCATGGTATAGGTCTGCTGCCGCATGAGGCACCGCGCCTGGGCAGGGGTTCTCAAGAGACGATTACGGAAGGGATGGTATTCACCATTGAGCCGGGGATATATATACCCGGATGGGGTGGTGTCCGGATTGAGGATACGGTGGTAATGGATGATGGCAGGATAAGAGTGATTTCAAAGGCAGAAAAGATTAGGAGTAGATGATGTTAAACGCCAGTGAATTGAGAAAGGGAGTTACTATCGAGCTGGAGGGCAAGCTGTATCAGGTTATCGACTACCAGCACGTGAAGACTAAGAAGGCAGCCCTGGCCAAGGTTAAGCTTCGTGATATAAAGGATGGTCATTCCATGGAGCGAAGTTTCCAGAACACGGAGAAATTTGTGCGTGCTCGCCTGGAGTACCGGCCCATGCAGTACCTGTATAATGACGGCGATTTGTTCCATTTTATGGATGAAGAGAACTTCGAACAGACATCTCTAAACCGCGAGCAACTGGGCGAAGCCATAAATTATCTCAAGGATGGGATGTCGCTTCAGCTGTCTAGCTACAAGGGCGAGCTGATGAGCGTCGAGATGCCCATTACCGTTGAGCTCGAGGTCGCCCACAGCGAACCGGGCATAAAGGGGGACACCGCGACTGCCGGAACCAAGCCAGCTACGCTGGAGACCGGCATTACCATCGAGGTACCCCTGTTTATCAACGAGGGTGATACCATCAAGGTGGATACCCGTAACGGGAGCTACCTGGAAAGGGTAAACTGAACTTGCTCCGGGCGGACCTTCATGTGCATACCGAGTACTCACCGGATTGCAATACTCCGCTATCCAGGATTGTCGACCATTGCCTGGAAGCGGCTATCAACTGCCTGGCCATTTCCGACCATAATACCACGGAAGGGGCTCTGAAACTGAAGGAAGAGGCTCCCTTTATGGTAATCGTAGCCGAAGAGGTGATGACCCCGTACGGTGAGATTATGGGGATGTTCCTCGAGGAAACCATACCGGCGGGGCTATCGGTTGCGGAGACAATATCGAGAATCAGGGCACAGGGCGGGCTTGTTGCCATACCCCATCCATTCGACCGGTTCCGGCACTCGGCTCTAAACCAAAGGATTACCCGGGAGCTTGCCGAACGCGGGGAAATCGACATAATCGAAGTGTTCAACTCCAGAACTCTCCTCTACCGCTCTTCGGCTCAGGCAGAGAGCTTTGCCAGGGAATACGGTCTTCCTGGCAGTGCTGGGAGTGATGCCCATACCCTCCAAGCGATAGGTAACGCCTTTGTCGAAATGCCTGAGTTCGGGGGCCGGGAGGATTTCCTGCCGGCGCTGGAGGCGGGCAGGGTATACGGGCACAGGACTAATCCGCTGGTTCATATCAGGAGCGTCGTGGCCAGATTTAGAAGCAGGCTTTAAAAGGCAATCGAATAATTTCGCCGGGTTGGTTGCACGGGGGTTTTCCCTCTTGCCATGGAACCATAACAAGGCCGAAAAGCAAATGACAGATAATATCTACCGTATTGGCTGGTTTTCCACGGGAAGGGATGAGGCTGCCGGGGCTCTTCTTGAGACCGTGCAGGGCAGCATCGAGCGTGGAGAGATCAAGGCTGAGATAGCCTTTGTCTTCAGCAACCGGGAACCGGGAGAATCGGAGTATAGCGACCGCTTTTTCGGCCTGGTAAGGGGTTACGATTTGCCGCTCGTTACCCTGTCCTGCCGCAGGTTTCTCGAGGAGAATGGGGGTGACGCTGGAGCAAACAGAAACCATAGCCGGGAGGAATACGACCGGGCTGCGATGAATCGCCTGCGGCATTTCCGGGTTGACCTTTGTGTCCTGGCGGGATATATGCTTGTCGTGGGTGAGGAAATGTGCCGCCGCTATAATATGCTTAACCTTCATCCGGCGGCGCCGGGAGGACCGAAGGGAACATGGCAGGAGGTAATCCGGCAATTGATTCAGGAAAGAGCGCGGGAGAGCGGCGTGATGATGCACCTGGTTACTCCGGAACTGGATCGGGGACCGGTGGTGACTTATGCCCTTTTCTCTATCCGTGGAGCACCCTTTGACCGGTACTGGGCTGAGATAAACGGATATCAACGTGACGAGAGCCGGGCCGGGGGTGGGGAAAAAGCACTCTTCCGGCTTATCCGTGAGTATGGATTAAAGAGGGAATTCCCGCTTATCATTGCTACTCTGCAGGCGTTTAGCCAGGGCAGGGTTAAAATAGAGAATGGCACAGTAACCGATTCCGGTGGTCACCCACTTGACGGGTATGATCTCAGTGACGATATAAACAGGATGGTGGCCGGTTAAAAGCGCCGTAAGGAGGTGATTGGTATTAGTAACTTTATCTGTTTTGATTTGGAGGGACCTCTATCACCGGAGGATAATGCCTATCAGTTGATGAAGCGCTTCCCTGAAGGCGGGCATGTTTTCGAGGTAATCAGCCGTTACGATGACCTTCTGGCTATGGAGGAAAGGGAGGGGTATGAGCCGGGTGATACCCTGGCACTGATAGCGCCTTTCCTGATGCTCCATAATATCTCCGATGACGATATTATGGAGCTTGCCAGGTCGGCTCACCTGACCGGTGGTGCCGAGAAGCTGGTTTCCTGGCTGGAGTGGAACGGCTGGAGGGTATTCTGTATTACCACTGCCTACGAGCAGTATGCGCACCATATCACCAACAAGCTCGGCATCTTCGCGCATAACGTTGCTTCGACGCCATTCCCTGCCGACAGCCTCAAGCAGTCCCTGTCCCGTGATGACCTGGAGCTGGTCAGGAAGAAGGAAG
>JAGYOC010000245.1 GCA_018399795.1 Dehalococcoidales bacterium | reverse complement strand
CCAGTGACATACCGAATGCGACATAGAACCAGGGCACAGGCTCAAGCGAAGAAAAGGTATAACCTCCTATGGATAGGGGAGGTATAGAAAGGAGTCCCTGTGCGCCGCCCGTGCCAATTGCCCTGCCCATATCGCTTTTCAAGAAAGGCTCGAGTATCATATGTAAAGCAAAAGTGATCAGGGCGACGTAAGCCCCCTTAAGTCTGAGGCAGGGTAAGCCGATAAGTACTCCAACACCGGCGGTTATGGCTCCTCCAACGGGTATTGTGAACCATGGCGATAGGCCCGTTCCCATTGATATTATGCCCGAAGCATAGCCCCCGATAACAAAAAAGGCAACATTTGCAAAGGTGAATATGCCGGCATATCCCATCATGAGGTCCCAATTGATAGCTACCACTCCATAAATAATGGTCATCGTCAGGAGGGTCATTATAGCCAGGTTATCATGGAGAAAGATGGGCAGAATACCGAAAACTCCGAACACTATGTAGAAAATAAGTAACTCATTGCTCCGTTTCAATGTTTACCCCCAACTTCCACGTAGACCCTGCGGCCTCACGATGAACATAATAATCAGGATGACGAACCAAATCATTATGGTCCAGGTAAGACCTAGCTGCCAGGCAACAAAGGCCTCTACCATTCCCAGAATAAACGCGGCATACACGGCTCCCACCATGCTTCCCATGCCGCCGAATGCCGTAATTACCCATGCCTTAACCAGTATTTCCCAGCCCCCCAAGGGGGAGATAAAGTATTTGGACCCAAGCAGAATTCCTCCGATTCCTACCAGTACAGTAGCGATACCGAAGGTATAGGAAAATACCTTGTCCTTGGCGATGCCGACAATTTGGGCCCCGGTCATATCCTGTGCTACCGCACGCATTGCCAGGCCTTCTCTGGATTTTTCCAGAAAGAACCATAATCCCACTATTATGGACATGGCGATGGCTGTTGTGGCTATATCCTGCATGCTCATCACAAAGCCAGCTACATTTACATTGCCACTAAATAAAACCGGTAGCGACTTGGAAAAGGGTCCGAATATGGCCAGGTACAGGTTATCCATGAACAGAGCCAGACCCAGCGTTGACATCATCGCCAGCATTTCCCAGTTTCTTCGGGCGCGTAGAGGACGAAGCGTGATTCTCTCTGTGGCCATGCCAATGAAAAATAGGCCGGGAATCACGCAAGCTACTGCGGCGGGATATCCCATCTTCTGGCTCAAAATTAGCCATGCCAGGTATCCTCCGAGTGAATAAAAGGAGCCGTAGGCAAAATTGAATACCCTGGATATGCCATATACCAGGGCCATTCCCAGAGCCATTAAGGCATACGTTGATCCACTCGAAAGCCCACTGATTACTACATCGGCTATTTCATGCATCTATTCTAATTCCCTTTTATTCATATAACCATCTCTTTAAATTAAGAAATCCCTATATAGGGGGTAGAGATGCTCTACCCCCTATATACAAGATCGATTAGTCTAGCCAGGGTGGTATCTGGAATTCGTAGCTTTTACCTTGGTAATCTACGTACGGATCACCATAAACATCGTGGAACAGGGTATACCACTCACCGTCCTGTACCTGTACGTATACCAGCTGATGTTTTGTATGAGGAGTTACATGGCGCTCATCGAACTCAAGCTCTCTCATACCAGGTACACTGGCATAGGGTGTATTTTCGAGCCAATCAACAATGGCATCGTATTCGGTCGGGTCGCCGATTTCCCGTACAGCCTCTGCCCACATCATGAAAGAGTTATACATCCAGGGGGCCCCTGCTGATGGTTCATTTCCAAACTTGAGTTTGAAGTTTTGTGTCCACTCAGCCATCTCTTCGGTAGGTGGCGGGAAAGCCGTATAACCACCTGCCATACCAATAATGCCATCAACCTCGTCCCCCGTTAATTCCGAGAATTCTGGAGGGCTCATAGAATAGCCATAATTGAGCAATGAATCCGTTGGATCCTCCATAAACTGACGGAAAAAGGCGATTACATCGGGTGGGCTTACAATTTCGATATGTATAATTGCTGGATTCTCATTTCTTATCTTTGTCAATACAGAACCCCATTCAACAGTGCCATAGGGTACTATCTCGAATATAGGAACTTCCCAGCCATTTGCCTCTGCTTCGTCCCTTACTCCCTCGATAACTCCTCGTCCCCAGGCATCATCTGCTCCAATCAAGGCTACCTTGTTGTTGGGGTATTCATAGGGAAGTCTCATCATGATATCCCAGGCACCCACACCGCTTGTGTATTCGTTATCGCTTCCCTGAAAGACGTTATCGTTCCCTGGTTCAGCAATCACGTCCAGCGAAGATTGAGAGCCATCATATTCGAAGTATGGAGCATCATATTTGCCGAATGCCCTAACATCTGCTCCCCATCCAGACCAGCCTCCGCTAGCCATGACACAATTTTCTACTCCCATTAACTGGTCCGCAGCCTGGCTGACTGTTTCGGGAGCCATTTCCTTCGTATCGAATACGGTCACCTCTATTGGACGGTCCAGCAGTCCACCTTCAGCGTTAATTTTATCTACGGCAAAGGTAAGGCCCTGGTAATACCCTACAGCATCAGCTGCTGCCCATCCAGTTAGAGCAAGCGGTGCGCCGATCTTTATCGGTTCACCGGTTCCTGGAGATGGTGCTGGTGTAGGTTCTGTGGGGTCGGGGCTCGGTTCTGGGGTTGGCTCGGGTGCCGGCGTTGGCTCTGGCTCGGGTTCCGGTGCGGGTGCAGTACAGCCGCTCATTAACGGGATACTGATGGCCAGAACCGTTACCATCCCGACGCCCAGTACAAGTTTAAGTAAATTACCTCTTTTCATTTTACTGGTACTAACCTCCTATATTTTTTGCTTTGCTGGTCATGACGAAATGAATACGCTCTCGATCACCCCCTTTATGTTAATTTCTTATTACTCTTATCTGCGAATGAAAAGTTAAATCCCATTTTATCCAGCTCTTTTTTCTTCCTCTCCCAGAGGCTTAAGTATTCCGAAGATGGATTGCCCTTTTCATAGCACTGATTAAAACTTTTTCCTTCTGGAGCTTTCCCTCCCCTCAGGATGTTTTCATATTTGTCGATCAGGTGTTTGACAATATCGTTTGCTTGCTCTAGCTCTAACCCGGCTGAAGCATATCCTGTTTCGGTCATAATTCTTGATTCCATACCGGTGACATAGTCCGTACGTGCACCCTCAGAGCCTATAGCGCCGTATAGCGAAAATGATCCGGAGGCGGTTTGGGCAACCGTCATTGCTGCTATCTCATCGCACATCATCTCGGTACACGGTCCAGCAGTGGCAAGAATAAAGGGAACTATTAATATTTTTACTTCTTTAGTAATAAAGGCCAGTTGTGTAATACAATTTACCCATATTGCTGCTCTGTCCGATACCCCAAAACGTATACTACTTGCCGCCATATCAAACGATACGGGCTTTGCCATCACAAAGCCTTGTATCACCTCGGCAACTGCTGTGATAGCCGTGCCCTCGGGCCCACCGGCATACCCCCCCAGCATCGGCATACAACAGGCGTCAATTATGTTTCCCCGGTTCTGATTATGAGCTATCTTCTTAAAGTCATCCCAGTTTGCTTTTAATTCGTTGGAGAAGCTTATCAGGTGCATATCTGATGTTCTGAGGCCACCGGGGAAATCCCCTGCATTTTGCGCCTCGCTGCCGACGCCGGACATGATGCCAAGCAGGCTCATACCGGGTTTACCG
>JAGYOC010000244.1 GCA_018399795.1 Dehalococcoidales bacterium | reverse complement strand
ACCCTCTCCCTCGCTAATTCCTGAATACTGCGAGTTTATTGAAGTATCCATGGGCTCATGCTCACTTGTCATGCATTTATTATGCCATGCTATATTGCCATTGTCTAGACGAATCTGAACGCCAGCCAGACAAATGTTCGTATTCTTTTTTAGCGATTGGGGTGGTCATATCTTTTGCCAGATTCAAACGAGCTAGAGGCCCGAGACGGTAAAGCGACGTAGTCTTCTCTACCTTCCGCAAGATCCCCCCAACCTACCCTGCGTGGCTGGGTTAGTCTGTCGTATGTCCAATGGCCTACCTATTCGCCGATATGTTCAACGTAATCGCTGGGATAAAAGTGTGCATACTCTTTACCAGCAGGATCAACTATACCTTATGGTACTGTCATAGCATCTTACATTACCTGAATTATTGAGCGGGCCCATATAGTAGGTCTGTAATCTATAGGCACCATTCATAATAAGATCAACGGTTTTTCTTTATCTGCCCAACTTGAGTGACGGCCTATCTGGCGCGTTATGTGTTAAACTATTATCCGTAGAGAGAGAGGAACGGATGACCACGGCCTTTATTATGATTCTTCTTGCTACTGGAACTGGCGTTGGTTTTGCCGGCGGCCTTTTGGGGGTAGGTGGTTCCTTTATAATGACGCCGGTTCAGTATCTCATTTTTGTCGATATGGGAGTGCCACTGGACACCGCCATCAAGCTTGCTTTCGGTACCAGCATGATGGTTATTGTGCCCACTGCTGCCAGCGGTACCTGGCGGCATCATAAAGAGGGTGCGGTCTGGTGGCGAGCGGCCCTTATCATGGGGGGAGTAGGACTGGCCGGTGCCTACGGGGGAGCGAGCCTGGCCTGCATTCTTCCCGGAGACAGCCTTAAACTTGCTTTCGGTATCGTAGTGATAGCGGCGGCTATCGGGATGCTCATCCGCAGACCGGTATCTGCTGATGAAAAACCCAGGGCCAATCCCTGGCTCTGGGCGGCCTGGGCTGCTCCTATTGGTCTGGCCAGCGGCCTGGTCGGCCTGGGTGGTGGCGTTATGGCTGTACCGGTAATGGTGTTGGCGCTCAGGTTTACCATGCACCAGGCTGTGGCCACTTCACTTGCCTTCGTAATGTTTACCAGTATCGGTGGAGTGATAGGTTATGTTGTCAACGGGCAGGCCGCCTATGGCTTGCCGCTTCATTCGATGGGTTATGTTCAACTGGAAACCTGGGGGCTGCTGGCAGCAACCAGTATTGGCATGGCACAGCTCGGGGCAAAATATGCTCACCGGATGCCTGCAAGAGCGCTGCGCTATATATTTGTCGGCGTGATGCTCTACCTTGGTTTGAGGATGCTGGGCGCCTTTGGATAGAATCATCGCGATAATGCTTTCATCCGCTCAGGATGAAACTGCCCGCCTGGTAAACGATGGTGGAGGCTATCCAAGCTACTGCGCAGGTGTATCCGACGGCAAACCAGGCCCACTTTGCTGAGGATTCACTCCTGATGGTGGCGATACTGGCGACGCAGGGTATGTAGAGGAGGGTGAAAATCATAAAGGAGAAGGCGACCAGTGGTGTCCAGCCCAGTTGGGATATCATTGCGCCGCCCAATCCGGCTTCACCGACGGCGAATATAGCGCCCAGGCTGCCCACTACTATTTCCTTGGCCAGAAAGCCGAAGACCAGGCTGGCTGCCGCCTGCCACTGGGCGAAGCCGCAGGGGGTGAATACCGGCGCAATCGCTTCACCAATTCTGCCCAGGACACTGGCTGAACTGCCGTATTCCACGCCCAAGGGGAGGCTGGCTAAAAGCCACACTATTACCACCGCGACGAAGATAAGGGTGCCTGCTCTCTGCAGAAAGTGTTTCCCCCGCTCCCACATAT
The DNA here is from genome assembly GCA_018399795.1 of Dehalococcoidales bacterium. The sequence continues at coordinate 291 of JAGYOC010000244.1, read as the reverse complement.
GGATTACCGCGCCCTGTACAGTCGGTAAGCGATAGGGCGGCAGCTCCATGACGAAGTGCCCGGACTCTCCGGCAAACAGGGTCTTGCGCAGCATCCAGGCGCTGAAGACGGCGACGGCGATACCGATAATATACATCAGGAAAACGACCAGGCCGGCATGGGCGGGGAAAAAGGCCCCGGCGAGAAGGACGAATATGGGCAGGCGTCCTCCGCAGGACATAAAGGGGGTGACCAGCATCGTGGTCAATCTGTCTTTGGGGTTTTCTATGGTCCGGCAGGCCATAATCGCAG
>JAGYOC010000243.1 GCA_018399795.1 Dehalococcoidales bacterium | reverse complement strand
CCCGCGGCTAGCGCAGTAAGGGGTGATACCGGCGTAGCCGAACACGCTGGTTACCGAACCTATGTTGATGATGCGCCCGTATTTCCGGGGAATCATTTTCTCAGCCACTGCTTGGGCCACAAAGAAGGGCCCCCGAAGGTTGGTGTCGAGGATAGTGTTCCAATCCTCCCAGCTTACCTTCAAGGCGGGTTTACGGAGATTACAGCCGGCGTTGTTTACCAAAATGTCTATTTGTCCGTAGTACTCATATGCCTCAGAGACCATACTACGGATGCTGTCAAAGTCACGGACATCGAGGGGCAGGGGCAGGACCTGCCGCCCCATCTCTTCAATTTCGGTGGTGAAATCTTTTAGGCTGTCGAGGGAGCGGCTGGTAATTACCAAATCCGCTCCCGCTCCGGCCAGGGCGCGTGAAAAATATTGCCCTAAGCCGCGGCTTGCGCCGGTGACGATGGCCACTTTCCCATGTAAATCAAAATTTGCATTACTCATAAACTGCTCCTTACTTGTGTTGGTCTAACCCGGGTAATGTGGCAACATCTTGTGGCACGCCTATCCCGCGTAGGTGCTAGGGTTCCAGAATAACCTTGAAAAGTCCCGATCCGCCGGCGTACAGTTTGTCAAACCACTCTGCACCCTCCGAGAGGGGGGCTACCTTGGACATCAGCGGTTCCAGAGCTATATGTCCGCTCTTGATCATTTCTATGCAGGCCGGATATTCCCCCGACGAGGCGTTGGAGCCCTGTAAACGAATCTGTCGTGTAACCAGATACTGCAGAGGCAGTTCGGCCTTGGGGGCAAAGTTTCCGATAATAGTTGCGGTGCCGCCCTTTTTAAGTGAGTATATGGCCAGGTTGGTAGTCTCGGACAGACCCACCGCATCAAAGGCGCAGTCCACACCTAACTTACCGGTACGCTCTACAATCTCCTCGTTCAGCTGCACTCCTTTTGTGTTGAAGGTTTCGGTGGCCCCGAGTTCGACGGCCTTTTGCAGGCGGTCTTCATCAATATCGGCCACATAAACCTGGCTGCAGCCGGCACTTCGCAGTACCTGTAGGGTCAGCAGGCCGATTACCCCGGCCCCGATCACTACTGCGGTGTCCCCGATTGAAATAGGGGTGATTTCCACCGCATGTACCGCTACCGACAGTGGTTCAACCATCGCTCCCTCTTGAAAGCTTACCTCCGGCGGCAACCGGTAGAGAATGTGGGCGGGAACGCTGATGTACTCGGCGAAGGCTCCGGGCTGGACGTACTCGTCACAGGCGACTCCCAAAACCCTCCGGTTTTCACAAAAGTTAATCTTCCCCTGCCGGCAGTAATAGCAGTGGCCGCAATAGAGGGTGGAGTCGAAGGTGACCCGTTCACCGGGATTATAATCTTCCACCTGCGAGCCGGCCTGTTCAATGGCCCCCGCCGCCTCATGTCCCATAATGATCGGAGGAATCCGTCTGCCCGTGCTGCCGTCCATTCCGTGTACATCACTGCCGCAAATACCCACTGCTTCAATACGAATTAATACCTCATTGGCTTGTATCTCCGGTTTTTCAACCTGCTTATATTCTAGATTATTATAGCTACTAAGTACGAGTGCGTTCATGTGTCAGCTCTCCTTGTTGACGATGTACTGGGGCTCTCTGCCGTCGACATAGTCAATAACCGCTTGGGCTGAAAGCTGCTGCATTCGCAGCTTTCCTAAATCCGTATCCGATCCCACATGCGGGCTGGCGGCAATATTTAAGTCGGGGGTGAGGGGTAGATCCGCATGCTCCCACACCTCATCAATACCGTAGCCGTATATCCGTCCGTCGCGAACTGCCTCGTACACGGCGCGGTTGTCTACCAGCACGCCCCGGGCACAGTTTATCAGAACGGTGGTCGGGCGCATACGGCTAATCTCTGCCGCACCTATCAGCCGGCTGCCGCCGGAGGCATGGAGGGTAATAAAGTCGGCCTGTTCGCATAAGCTTCCTATATCTGTGTATTCTACACCGTGAGTCCTGGCCCACTCATGGTCAGGGTACAGATCGGCCGCAAGCAACCTGAGTCCAAAACCGCTCAGCATGGCAGCCGCTTGTTTCCCGATGTTTCCCGTCCCGATTATTCCCAGGGTTTTTCCGCTCACATCCAGGCGGGATGGACCGGTTTTAGTAAGCCCCTTACCGGCGCGGGCGTGGTGGGGAATTCGGCGGCCGGCAATATCAAGCAGGGTGGAGACCGCCCACTCGGCGGTCGGCTGTGCGCTGGCCCCGGGAGTGTTGGTAACATGAATACCCGCTTCGCGTGCAGCAGCTATATCGATGCTGTTGTACCCGATACCGTAACGGGCCAGTAACCCAAGGTCTCCCCCCTGTGCCTTTCCGACCTGTGTAAGCAGTCGGCGGTCCCACTTTTC
>JAGYOC010000242.1 GCA_018399795.1 Dehalococcoidales bacterium | reverse complement strand
GAGGAACAATATATGTTCTGTTATCAATGTCAGGAAACTGCCGGCAACATAGGCTGCACCGTCAAGGGTGTCTGCGGTAAGGATGAACCCACTTCGAATCTTCAGGATTTGTTGATCCACACCTTAAAGGGAATCGGAGTCATCCACGCCAAGGGAAATCTGAGCGAAACCGATGAAATGGAAGCCGGCCGATTCACGGTAGAGGCGCTGTTCGCCACCATTACCAATGCAAATTTTGATGAAGACCGTATCTCGGAACTAATTGATACAGCCCTGCGTCTGCGGGATTCCCTGGCCAAAAGAGCCGGAATAAACTCCGCTCAACTCGGTGATGCAGCGCTCTGGCAAGGCACTAATAAAGACGAGTACCTCGCCAAAGCCCCTGAGGTGGGAGTACTTTCCACGGAGAATGAGGATATTCGTTCCTTGCGAGAGCTGACCATCTACGGTCTGAAGGGCATGGCTGCCTATACCGACCATGCAAAAATACTCGGCTATGAAGATATCGAGGTATACCGTTTTATTCTTAAAGCCTTGGCTGCGACAACCCAAGATTTATCTGTGGAGGACTTAACTTCCCTGGTATTGGAAACCGGTTCAACCGCCGTCAGCGCTATGAAAATGCTGGATACGGCTAATACAGAGACCTACGGAAATCCTGAAATCACCCAGGTAAATATCGGAGTGCGCGACCGCCCTGGAATTCTCATTTCCGGTCACGATTTAAAAGACATGGATGAGCTGCTAAAACAAACCGAGGGTACCGGCGTTGACGTCTATACCCACAGCGAAATGCTGCCGGCAAACTACTATCCGGCCTTTAAAAAGTACGAGCACTTTGTAGGAAACTACGGAAACGCCTGGTGGAAACAGAATAAGGAGTTTGAGGCCTTTAACGGTCCGATTGTAATGACCACCAACTGTATCACCCCGGTGAAGGACTCGTATAAAGAGCGTATTTTTACCACCAATATGGTCGGATACCCGGGAGTTCAGCACCTACCCGACCGTCCGGAGGGCGGCAGCAAAGACTTCAGCCAGGTAATTGAACTGGCCAAAAAGTGTGATGCCCCTACCGAGCTTGAGAGCGGGCAAATAGTCGGCGGCTTCGCCCACCATCAGGTTATGCAGTTAGCCGACAAAATAGTGGACGCCGTAAAAACCGGTGCGATTAAACGCTTTGTCGTCATGGCAGGCTGCGACGGGCGGCACAAAACACGCAGCTATTTCACTGACGTAGCCCAGGAACTGCCCCAGGATGCGGTTATCCTTACCGCCGGCTGTGCGAAGTACCGCTACAACAAGCTTGATCTAGGCGACATCGGGGGAATTCCCCGGGTACTGGATGCCGGACAGTGTAACGACAGTTACTCCCTGGCCGTAATTGCCCTTAAGCTGAAGGAAGTATTTGAACTTGATGATGTAAATGAACTGCCGATTTCCTTCGATCTGGCCTGGTATGAGCAGAAGGCGGTGGTAGTACTGCTGGCCCTCTTATCCCTCGGCTTCAAGGGAATCAGGCTCGGACCAACCCTCCCCGCCTTTCTCTCGGCCAACGTGGTAAAAGTGCTGGTAGAGAACTTTGATATTAAACCTATCGGAGAGGTAAAAGAGGATGTTGCCGCGATAATGGCCGGCGCTTAAGACTCATTCAATTCAGCGATATCCTGATATTCGGGATGTCGGCGCACAAAACTCACCACATAAGAGCAGGTGGGAATGACCTTAAGATTTTGGCTGCGGGCCCATTCTAATGCGGCCCGCACCACCTTTCCAGCCACCCCAGCGCCACGCAGCTCCGGTGGAGAATAAGTATGCTGGTACACCACCATGGTATCATCCTGATACCGGTAAGTCATATGAGCCTCCTTCCCGTTTACTTCTATATAAAACTTTTTTGCTTCTGTATTATGCTGTACTTCCGACATGTG
>JAGYOC010000241.1 GCA_018399795.1 Dehalococcoidales bacterium | reverse complement strand
TGGTAAGGGGGGAATGGTGGTCTTGGTGGTATCAAGCACTATACATCGCTCTGTAACCAGGAGAAGTCAAGGAATAAAGCAGACACCATGACCTGATTGCGTATTCCGGAGCAAACCGGCCACCCTTCCGGGGCAAAGCGGCCACCCTTCCGGGGCAAACCGGCCACCCCTGGGTAAGGTAAGGAGGGGCGCAGGGTAACGTGAATGCCATACAATCGCCCATGGAGGTGATGTATGGCCAACAGGAGGTTACCCATGCGAAAGATCAAAGAAGTCCTGCGCCTGAAATATGGTTGTGGTTTAAGCTCCAGAGAGATAGCCCGAAGCTGCCGGGTTTCCCGGACCACAGTAGCCGAGTATCTGATGAGGGCCAGGGCAGCCGGGATAAGCTGGCCTGAAGCGGCAGAGCTGACCGATACGGGGATAGAAGAAAGGCTCTTTCCGGTGCAGGTTATTCCCAGTTCGGTAAAACGTCCTGAACCGGACTACGAATACATCTATAATGAGCTGCGCAAATACCGGAAATTCAATCTGACCTTAATCCAGGTGTGGCTGGAGTATAAAGAGGAGTATTCTAACGGCTATCAGTACTCCCAGTTTTGCGATCGTTACCGGCGCTGGAAAGGCAGACTTGATTATTACATGAGCCAGGAGCACCGGTACGGAGAAAAGGTCTTCATCGACTACTGCGACGGCCTGTCTATCGTCGCTCCGGCTACTGGTGAGCTGATTCTCACCCAGCTATTTGTGGCAGTCTGGGGTGCTTCCAGCTACACCTATGCCGATGCGACTCTATCCCAGACCCTGCCGGAATGGATCGGTTCTCACCGAAGGTCGTTAGAGTATTTTCAATGCGCTCCCCGGGTGCTGGTGCCGGATAATCTGAAAAGCGGCGTCAGCAAGGCCTGCAGGTACGAGCCGGAGCTGAATCCCACCTATGCCGATATGGCGGAGCATTATGGCTGTGCTGTTATACCGGCACGTCCCCGGAAGCCAAGGGATAAAGCGAAAGCGGAGGCCGGGGTACTGATTGCCCAGAGGTGGATACTGGCGGTACTGAGAAAGCGTACCTTCTACAGCCTGGCCGAGCTCAATGCCGCCATCGGGGAATGTCTGGAGATTCTCAATACCCGTCCCATGCGGCGCCTGAAGAAATCACGCCGGGAGCTGTTTGAGTCGATGGACCGTCCCAGTGCACTGCCATTACCTCTCAGACCTTATGAATACGCAGAATGGCTCAAGGCCAGGGCAGGCTTCAACTACCACGTCGATGTAGACGGACACTCTTACAGCGTCCCTTTCAAGCTCTTCCATGAGAAGCTGGACATACGGCTGACCGCTACCACTATTGAAGCCTTCCGCCGGGGTGAGCGGGTAGCCGCACATGCCCGGTCCTACGTTAAGGGCGGCTATACCACGCTTCGGGAGCATATGCCTCCCGAGCACCGGGCTTATACCGAGTGGAGTCCATCCCGCTTCGTCCAGTGGGCCGGCAAGACCGGGACGGCTACTGCGCAATTGGTAGAAAAGGTACTGGCGGGACGTACCTATCCGGAGCAGGCCTACAAGGCCTGCATGGGGATTATCCACCTGGGCCAGCACTACGAGCCGGAGAGGGTAGAGGCGGCCGCCGAGAGAGCACTTAAATATAATGCCTGCTCCTACCGCTCGATGAAGGCTATCCTGGCCTCCGGTCTGGATAAACAGTCAAATAGCCGGGAAACCGGCCAGATGAGCCTGCCATTACATCAAAACATCCGGGGGAAAGAATACTATCAATGATAAGGAGAGAAAACCATGCTTGATCAGCAGACTATATCCATCCTTCACTCGCTCAAACTATTTGGCATGGCGGAGAGCTTTGAGAGACGGCTGACTGACACCAGACAGGCGTCGCTCTCCCATGCCGAATTCGTCGGGCTGCTGGTGCAGGACGAGAAGATCCATCGCGATAACCTGCGACTCAGAAGATTACTGAAAAAGGCCAGGCTCCGCCAGGAAGCTGCCCTGGAGGATGTTGACTACAGCACTTCCCGCGGCTTAAGCCGGCAGGTAATACTGGAATTAGCTAATCCCCAGTGGGTGGGCGCTCACCGCAATGTCTTGATCGCAGGCCCTACCGGCATCGGCAAGTCTTTTATCGCCTGTGCCTTGGGTAACGCCGCCGCCCGCTCCGGCTATACCGTGCT
>JAGYOC010000240.1 GCA_018399795.1 Dehalococcoidales bacterium | reverse complement strand
GGATATTTTGTTTGATCCCCAAACATCCGGTGGTTTGTTGATTGCGGTGACCGCTGAGAAGGCTCAAACCCTGGTCAGAAGTATGAGAGACGAGGGCATCAGTGCGGCAACGATTATTGGCGAGATTGTGGATAAACCGAAAAACAAATTGATTGTGCAGTAGGTATGCTTTGATAGAATTGAATATACCGGGCAGGGGATACTACCGGCTGAAGCACCTTCTTCTGGATTTGAACGGCACTATCGCTCTGGACGGCGATCTTCTGGAAGGAGTGGAGGAGAGACTCGTCCGTCTTCAGGCGCTGGTAGATATATGGCTGGTTTCTGCAGACACCTTTGGCAGTGCGGCTACCTTGGGGGATAAACTGGGAGTGAAGGTAAGTGTGCTGCCGGAAGGCAGAGAATCTGCTCGGAAGCTGGAGATAGTCGAGAAGCTGGGCTGTGATAGTACCGTTTGTGTTGGCAACGGCAGCAATGATGTGGCAATGCTGGAGGGTGCGGCCATCGGTATCTGTGTGATAGGAGGTGGGGAGGGGGCTTCCAGCAGCGCCATAAGGGCATCTGCTGTGGTAGTTAACAGCATTGACGCAGCCCTGGACCTTTTGCTCAATAAAAAAAGGCTCGTGGCCACACTTCGCAGATAGTAAGACGTAATCACTTCGTCACCGGGGGTAAAGTTATCGCTTGGCGCGAGTGGTGGTCAGAGCTGGGGGTATTCGTTATCGCTATCTTTGGAATTGCCCGCGTTGTTAACTACCAGCTGCAGGCCATCGCGCTCTATCACGGTAACCACCTTTCCCCTATCTATTGCGTTCCCGGTTGTTCTGGCAGACCAGAACTCACTGCCAATCTTGATCATCCCCTTTGGTGCCAGGGTTTCCATCACCTCACCCCTCAGCCCGACCATGTCGGAAAGGCCGGCTCTCGGTTTTTTCATAAGGGCCCGGCTGCCGAGCCGGTAGGAAATAACCCCGTAGGCGGCGATGCCGGACATTATGGTAATCAGCCATCCCAGGGGTATTTCAACTCCCAGTATGGGCAAGCCTAGTAATACAAAAACGACCAGCGCTATCTCTTCAGCCAGAGTAGCCAGGACGGTTATCAGAATTCTGGATTTCCCTTTCATATCGCCGCCATATTATAACAGTTATGGCTTTGTTGCTTACACTCAGATACGGATGCTATAATTGTCTGTGCAGATATCTACAGGGATTCTGGCGGATGTCATCTTGAAGACAAGTGAGGTAATGAGTGGAGCTCAGTCGTGATGAAGTGTTGCACATCGCTACCCTAGCCCGTTTGGGGCTATCCGACGAAGAGGTGGATAGATTCAGGAATCAACTGTCCCATATCCTGAAGAGCTTTGAGGTGTTGCAGGAAGTGGATACCACCGGCGTGCAGCCCACCGCTCAGCCCATCACCTTGAAGAACGTAATCCGTGATGACGAAGTATCAGCGTCTCTTTCTCAGGAGCAGGTTTTGGCCAATGCGCCCGGAAGGGATGGGGACTTTTTCAGGATAAGGCCAGTGCTTGGTGACACTTAATTATACAGTATGAGGTGAAACATAATAGACCCAAGTCAGATGACCATTCATGAGGCACACCGTCTGCTCGGTACAGGGCAGATTTCCTCTGTAGATTTGACCAGAGTCTGCTTGGAGCGCATAGAAGCAGTAGAACCAAGAGTCAATGCCCTTGTTACCGTGACCGAAGATATGGCGCTTTCCCGGGCTGCGGAGGCGGATAGAATTATCAGATCAAAAGAGGCGGGCCCTCTTACCGGTGTTCCGGTATTGATCAAGGATAACATCTGTACCCAGGGCGTAACCACTACCTGCTCATCCAGAATGCTTGAGGGTTTTGTGCCGCCCTATGATGCCACTGTGGTGGAAAAACTGAACCGGTGTGGGGCGGTGGTTATCGGCAAATCCAATATGGATGAATTTGCCATGGGGTCTTCCACGGAGAATTCTGCTCTATACCCAACCCGTAATCCCTGGGACGGGAAACGGGTGCCTGGTGGCAGTAGCGGTGGTTCAGCTGTTGGAGTGGCCACCGGTGAAGCTGTCTATGCCATCGGTTCGGATACGGGGGGCAGTATTCGACAACCGGCCGGTTTCTGCAGTGTTACCGGTATGAAGCCTACCTATGGAAGGGTGAGCCGCTACGGTCTGATTGCCTTTGCCAGTTCCTTTGACCAGATTGGACCTCTGACCCGGGATGTAACCGATTGTGCACTGGTGCTGAATACAATCGCCGGCTATGACCCAAAGGATTCCACCTCCTTTCCCTGCTCTGTTCCCGACTATACCTCCTGCTTGACCGCCGGACTGGAGGGCATTCGCATTGGGGTTCCCGCCGAATATTTCGTCGAGGGAATGCAGGCGAAGGTGGCGGAGATAATCAGAACTGCCATAAACAGGCTGGAGGAACTGGGGGCAGTGCTGGACTGGGAGGTCTCCCTGCCTCATACCCCCTATGCTCTGGCTGCATACTATGTGATGGCACCATCGGAGGCTTCAGCAAATCTGGCCCGTTATGATGGCGTAAAGTACGGCTTCTCCTACGCGGAAGCCGCTGATATGTGGGAAGGTCTGGAGAAGACCCGCCAGTATGGATTTGGACCGGAGGTAAAAAGGCGTATTATGCTGGGTACCTATGCCCTGTCCGCCGGTTACTATGATGAATGGTATCTCAAGGCACAGAAGGTCCGTACCCTTATACGTCAGGAATTCGACCGGGCCTTTGATAAATATGATGTGCTGGTAACCCCGACCTCACCAACCGTTCCCTTTAAAATAGGTGAACGGGTGGATGATCCCCTCCAGATGTATTTAAGTGATGTCTGTACTCTGCCCATAAATATTGCCGGATTGCCGTCAATATCCGTCCCGGCTGGTTTTGCTGATGGCCTGCCCGTGGGAATGCAGGTTATTGGAAAGCCCTTCGGTGAGGAGACTGTTCTAAAGGTTGCTTATGCTTTTGAACAGGCTACCGAATGGCACAGGCAGAGGCCGGATATAGATAATTATGCTTAGAGGAATATTGTGGTAAGGCATGGCCCTCTGAAAGTTATCTGCTACTCCAGCCATACCTATGCGGAAAGGCCGAGATCATTCGAGTGGCAGGGAGCGAGCTATGAAGTCGACCAGATAGAAAAGGCCTGGCGGGAGCCCGGGATAAGGCTGTTTCAAGTCAGGACTCCGGACAACCGGCGCTTCAGGCTCTATTACGATGAGACTGATCAGAAGTGGTCGATAACCGAGCTGGTGGGAAGCTAAAGAAGCCCCATATTCTCCTTTACTTGCCGCATTGTCTCTCTGGCGATTGACCTCGCTCGGGATGCTCCATCCCCCAGGACTTCTCTGATGTATTTCGGTTTACTGGCCAGCGCGGCGCGTTTTTCGCGAAATGATTTCAGGGTATCGTTTAGCTCTTGGGCGAGGTTCTTTTTGCATTCGACACACCCGATGTCGGCGGAACGGCACTGCGCTGCAAGTTCTTCCTGTTGGAAGGGATTGAAATACCCGTGGAGACGGAAAATGTTGCATATATCGGGGTGTCCCGGGTCATTACGGTAGCGCCGTGCCGGGTCAGTTACCGCTTCCATTACCCTGGCCCTTGTATCCTCCTCGGATAGGGCCAGTTCAATATCATTGCCCAGCTGTTTACTCATCTTGTCTTTGCCGTCCAGACCGATAACCATGGGAAACTGG
>JAGYOC010000239.1 GCA_018399795.1 Dehalococcoidales bacterium | reverse complement strand
TATCCCGCAGGCCGACCACGGCGCCCACACCATTACCGCCAGCGACGGCGCCAACACGACGACGGTGCCCTATTACATAGAGTCGGAGAAACCACCCATTCCTGCCCCGGTACTGCCCGAGGACAACGGCAAGGCCCCGGCTCATACCAAATTCGACTGGGGCGATGTTACCGACGACAGCATGCCGGTAACCTATTCCCTCCAGGTGGCCACTGACGAGGCCTTCAACGAGATGGTACTGGATGTAAGCTCACTGACCACATCCGAGTACACCCTTCCGGAGGGTACCGACCTGCCCAAGACGAGCGAGGAAAACCCGTACTACTGGAGAGTCAGGGCTATCGATGCCGCCTCCAATATCGGCGACTGGTCGGCACCGGACTCGTTCCACGTCGGAGGGTTTTCCATGCCCGGCGGTGCCTCTCTGATTCACCTCTGGTGGGGCCTTGGTGCAACCGGTGCCGGTTTCCTGGGCTACTACCTGGGCAAGCGCAGGGCATACTACTTCTAATGATGTATTTAATGCAGTGATATAACTACTCCCTCCTCCCCCTTACACTGCACAGGCCCTCTCCTTAATGGAGAGGGCCTGTCGTTTCGAAAAAATCCGCAAATAATGCTTTGAAATTATTTAATTTCAACTAACCTGTGACAGCGCCGTTGCGGGTGAAGCAACGCACCGCCTCTATCAGCTCAACTACCGAAAAAGGCTTCCGTATCACCATAAAGGGGCCGTACTCCATCGCCTTCATCATCAGCTCACTTTCGGAGTAGGCGGTAATGATGGCCACACTGGTACCGCCGTCAATTTCCCTGATACGCCGGAATACCTCGCTGCCGTCAAGTTCCGGCATCACCAGATCCAGGAATACCAGGTCGTAACTCTTTTCTCTTATCAACTCTATGCCTTTACGGCTGCTATTCGTAGTTGTAATATTGTAACCGCAAATCCCCAGGCTATCGCGGAGCAGTGCACCTATAACCGGTTCGTCATCGATGACCAGTATCTCAACCTTCCTGCCGGCAGTTCGCTCCGCCACCCACCTGTCCACCTGTTTCTTGCTGAAACGGTATCCCCGGCCCATCCTTACCGCCGACAGCTCGCCCTTTCTGATCTTCCTCAGTATGGTCTCCTTGTTCACCTTTAGGTAACGGGCCAGATCAACCGTGGTTATAAGTTCTTCTTCCATACGCAATAAAAGGTTTAACTGAATACCTTTACATCACTTTTAACACCCTTTCTTTATCCTGTCAACGGGTTTTACCTTACATTTTGTTTAGATTTAGGTTTTTGGTAACCTCTCCCCCTTTGTCCCCCTCTCCTTGATAAGGAGAGGGGGAGGATTATATATTGAAGGGGCTTCGCCCCTTCATACTTCCCCATACTCCTGTTACTCTAAACAGTCTGGTGTGTTTTCCTGAGAAAACTTCCAATCATGGACTTCAAACTACCCCTTATCCATGTTATTATAATTCGACTATTATTTTACTCCGACCGCCCATATATTAAGCAATTTTATTGCCCCGTCAACTGTCTTCAATCTAATCCGCACATGTACCACGTTAAATCGGCCCTTATTTTCTCAAACTACCCCCTATCCATTTGTGCTAATTTAACACCCATAGCAGCTTCGAACAGGATTTTGACTCTCCCCAGACCGTAAAATACCCCTATCTTAACAGGTCACAGATTGGCCGATGAATTGACAGGCATAGTATAATATATCATGTGTTAAAGCGTGGTGTTGGGTATTATCTATGTTAGCAGGTAAGTATGGTTTTACAGTACAGACGTCATGCCCGTGTGAGAATGCGGGAACGAAATATCTCCGAAGCAGAAGTAGAATCCTGCATTCAGCACCATCACACTTCTTATACCGATAAGAAGGGAAACCCTGTTTTCATTGCCGATGTAAACAGCAGGCGAATTAAGGTAGTAGTTCAGAAAGAAAACCCCCGGGTGGTTATTACCGCCGCGGATTAAGCAAGGAGCTGTTGAATATGAGGGCAGATTACGATAGAGAAGCAGATGCCATATACATATATCTCAGCGACAGGCCGTATTCCTACGGCAAAGACCTGGACAACGAAAGGCGCATTGACTACGACACCGATAACAAGCCGCGCGGTGTCGAACTGCTTTGCGTTAGCCAGGGTGTGATAATGGACGATTTGCCCCAGGCCGGTGCTATCGAGCGCCTGCTGGGTGACTTAAACATCAGGGTATATGCGTAGTTAGAGAGATTTTGAAGGGGCGAAGCCCCTTCATACTTCCCCATTCCTTGCTATGTCCGGTAACCCCTTCAAACTACCTCTATA
>JAGYOC010000238.1 GCA_018399795.1 Dehalococcoidales bacterium | reverse complement strand
TGCTGCTTCCACTTTTTTGCGGTGCTTTCCGATGGCCTTCTGCTGAAGCATGGTCAGGAAGTTGGTGATAATCCAGTAGACCAGCAGCCCGGAGGGTGCATTGTACAGTACAAAGAACAGGAAGACCGGCATTCCGTAGGTCATCATCTTCATGCTGCTCTGGTTAGCCCCGGCGGTCGGGGTCTGCATGAGCTTACTCGACAGAAACATGGTACCGGCAAAGAGGATCGGCAGCAGGCGAATATCGGCCCAGCCTATCAGGGGGATCTGGAAGGGAAGGCTGAAGATTGACTCGGGACTCGAGAGGTCGTTGATCCAGCCCGGGATAAAGGTGGCCCCGCGCAGGTCGAAGTGCTTGTTCAGCAGTCCGTACAGCGCGATAAAGATGGGCATCTGCAGCAGCAGCGGCAGACAACCGCCCAGCGGGTTAACCCCTTCGGTCTTGTACAGTGAGGCCATCTCCGCATTCATCTTCTGCGGATTGTCCTTGTACTTGGCCCTCAGCTCGGTAATTTTCGGGTTCAGGGCCTGCATTTTGCTGGTCGACTCGTAACTCTTATGGGTGATCGGATAGAGTATCAGTTTGATAGCCAGGGTCAGCATTATGATGGCAATTCCCCAGTTGGGTACCATCGAGTGAAACAGAACCAGCATCTTTTTCAGAATCCATTCCAGCCAGCCGAGTATCGAGCCGGTGTCCATGACCTCTTCCAGATGCAGATCGTCGGTATTAAAGCCGTTCTCGTCGGGGTCGTTATAATTGGTCAGCTCGCGGGCCAGCTTTGGTCCCACGTAAAACTGAAATACGTCTTGGTTTTTACTGCTTCTGATAAGGGGCCGGGAGAAAAACAGGCGGCTGGTAAAGTCCATGTCCTCAACCGGTCTTTCGGAAAAAGTAGTCGTGTACTTGGTTGCATCGGGAATTCCGATAACGGTAAAGTATTTACCCAGCAGAGCCGCCCAGCTAAGGCGCTCTGTGAATACTTTTTCATCACCCTTTAGTCGGTGTTTATCGCGGTTGCCGTCGGCATAGCTGTAGTAGCGGCGGTATTCATAGCGGCCGTCCAGCTCTTCGAACTCCGGACCAATCTGGGGTCCGTAGCTGAGGGTATACGCGTTGCCTTCAAAGTCCAGGGGCGGATATTCATTGACGCTGTTTTCGATGGTTACCCGCAGTTCAAACAGATAATCCTGGGGTTTGAAGACAAAACGCTTTTTCAGCAAAAAGGGCACCAGCTCGCCGGCGCTGTTGCGCACGGCAAAATCCCTGTAAAACTCTATGGTGTTGCCGTCGATACGGCGTACGTGAAAGTTTGCATCCACCGGCGGATCGTAGGGCTTGCCGAAGTGGATTTGAAATGCCCCCTGCTGTTCGTTTTCGCGGATTACCATCTCCAGGGGTTCGCCCTGGTCAAGGTGCTCTTTAAGCTTGATAGAGGTGGCTTTGGCTCCGCGGCTGTCGAAGGTGATATCAAACAGTTCGTTTTCCAGCTTGACCGGCTGACGGACCGGGTCATCACCATAGGGAACAATTCCCGAGGCGTCGGTGGCCACGGTCTGAGCCTGCTGGGTTTGCTGGGCCTGGTCGGTCTGATCGGTCTGGTCGGTTTCCTGCTCGAACCCGCCCTCAGTTTCCGCTTGGGTCTGGCCTTCAGACTGGCCTTGGTCCTGGGCGGTGGCCCCGTTTTGAGTGGTCTGGGCCGGGGCCGTTTGGCCCTGCTGTGCTAGCTCTTCGGGGGGCGGCATAAAAAAGGTACTCTGTATTATAAATCCTACCGTAATTACTACTACTGATAAGACCACTGCTAATAGGGTTCGTTTGTCCATACTCTCTCCTCGGAGGTGTCAAAATTACAGAGATATTGGTAAAAGCTAGTGCGCGGAAGTTGGCGGAGAGGTGTCCAGCCGCAGGGAGGCTTTTTCAAACAGCTCCTGCAGTTGGCGACTACGATTGTCGTATGTATCGCTATGTGGATAAAGCACTACTACAAGGTCGTATCCGGTTTTAAGAGAGACTTGCATACGCCGATACGCCTCCCTGGTTACTCGCTTGGCCCTGTTCCTCTGCACAGCCGTGCCGTACTTCCGAACAAGGGTTACCATTATTCTGTTTCTGTTGAGTCCGTTTTCTCTGTAAAAAAGCTTTGCACCAAAACATGATACTTTGTGAGCTGAAGAAAAGACCCGACTAATGTCGTTGCGTTTCTTCAGCCTTTGTTGTTTAGTAAGGCTTTCTTTCATCTGCGACAGAGAGTTTAACCCTGCCCTTAGCTCTGCGCCGCGCAAGAATTTTTCGACCGCCCTTAGTGGCCATTCTAGCCCTGAATCCAAATTTCCGGTTTCTCTTCACTTTGCTTGGCTGATAGGTCCTCTTCATTTCAATTTCTCCTTATGTGCTCGCGTAAAAGCGGTTATAATCAACAAATTTGAACTTTTCTCAACATTTCTCACGGTGGAGTAGTATACTCGCCGCCTCGCCCCTATGTCAACTAGCGCCCGGAAATGACATGTCGATCAAGAGTTACGACCCAGGCCCGGGCAGGAGGCCAGGCCTGGACCGGGCAGGATCCTAGTTTGGGGGTGAATGGGGTCCAAAACGCTGTTGCTCGATGCCGATAGTCTCTGTTTTTGACGGCTGTTTTTGGTTGACTTTCAGCATCGAGCTACAGTGTTTCGGGAGGGGCTTGGGACGGCCGAGGTGGGCGG
>JAGYOC010000237.1 GCA_018399795.1 Dehalococcoidales bacterium | reverse complement strand
CTCCTCCGCACGCTCTTCCTGGTTAAGTACTTTTCCGAGTATACGGATATCCTGCTGGTAGTCGGCGGCACTCTCCAGGTTTAGGGCCAACACGGGAACTCCCAGTTTAGCCAGAGGTGCTCCCAGGCGCTTGTACATGAAGTCTTTGACAATTACCAGGTCCGGTCTTTGAGAGATAACCTGTTCGGGGCCTACCTGATGGGAGAGTTTTGTTACGTTTTCAAAATCCCCATCCAAATGAGGAAGGAAGTTACCCAACCCCTGATTAGTTTTTCCAATGGCGACTACCTTATCGCGGGCCTCTTCAAACAGGTAGTATGCATTTGCGGTAATCAGAGTCGCTTTACCGGCCAGTACTACCCGCTGGGGTGCCTCCTCCATGGTAAATTCATTACCCAGGGAATCTTCGATGGTGACGGGATAGTGGTCGGAGGGCGCGGCAGCGGCGTACAGCGGCAGCAGCAGTCCGGCACTTATCAACAGCCCCGTACAGAGGACTCTACGCAGGATTCTTAAAGAAATATATTTGCTCGATTCTCGGTTCATAATAGCTCCCTTGGAGAAAAATTGATGTTCCATATATCTCATTATATACAACAATGTATAATGGGATGTCAACCGCAGGTCTTAACTTTTGAAGCGTGACAGACGGCTGGACATGTGCGCGGGGTAGTGGATACAATGAAAGGGCACAAGGAGGCGCATTTCGTGAGTATTCAAGAGAGGGCCACCCAGGCCAAACAGGCACAGATACGCTGCGCAAGCCTCTCTACAGCGGCAAAGAACACCGCACTTGAGGCTATCGCGTTGGCTTTGCAGGAGCATCGTCAAAAAATAGAGGCTGCCAACCAGTCCGATATCAAGCGTGCTGAACAGCAGCAGCTTGAGGCTCCACTCTTAAAACGGCTCAAATTCCAGGGCGAGAAGATTGACCAAGCCTGTCAGGGAGTGCGCGGAGTAGCCGGACAGTCGGACCCCGTGGGAGTAGTGCTGAGCGGACGTGAGCTGGACGAGGGCTTGCGTCTCTTTCAGGTAAGCTGTCCCATCGGTGTGATTGGAATGATTTTCGAGTCGCGCCCCGATGCGCTTGTACAAATGGCGGCCCTCAGTCTAAAAAGCGGGAATGCGGTACTGCTGAAGGGCGGGCACGAGGCGCTAGAGAGCAATCGGGTGCTGGCGGAGCTTATTGCTTCCGCCACCGAAGCTGCCGGAATACCGGCGGG
>JAGYOC010000236.1 GCA_018399795.1 Dehalococcoidales bacterium | reverse complement strand
TGCAAAATAGTTAAGGTAAGGGGAAAATTATGGTAGACGAACTCTACACGGAAAACGCGGCAGATGTCGATTTATATTCAAGCGCTGACACAGGATACGAAATGGATCCTCTGTCCCTCTACCTAAAGCAGATTGCCTCCTATCCGCTCCTCTCTAAGGATGAAGAGCTTGAGATAGGTGAGTATATCCAGACTTATAAGAACGGATTGAACGAGCTGGACGAGGAATACCACACGGGACAGATTCAGCGACCGGAGTACCTGGCAGCCAAGAAGGAACTCGAAGGGGCACTAGAGCATTACCGAAACCGGATGATCACCTCCAACTTGCGTCTGGTAGTCTCAATTGCCAAGAAATATCAACACCGCGGGTTGAGCTTGCTGGATTTGATTGATGAGGGAAATATTGGTCTGATTGAGGCGGTCGAGCGCTTTGACTATACCCGTAAATGCAAGTTTTCAACCTATGGCACCTGGTGGATACAACAGGCGGTTATCAAAGCGATCGCCGATAAGGGACGAACTATCCGCATACCGATTCATGTACTGAATATAATCCGCAAGACCTTCTCAGTTGCGAAGCACCTGACCCAGGAATATGGGCGGGAACCGAACTACGAAGAAATTGCCGATTACATGGATACTAGCTCCGAACATGTCGAGAATATAATGAAATACTCCGGCGAAACGGCTTCACTGGATGTGACGGTGGATGATGAGAACGTGACAACCCTTTCGGACCTGGTTTTTAGCGAGGATTATGAAGAGCCCTTTGACAGCATGTTCTATATGAACCTGCAGGATATACTGGATCGCTCCATGAATGAGCTAAGCGAGCGGGAGCGAAAGATTATTACCTTACGCTTCGGTCTTTCCGGATATAGCCCTCTCACCCTTGAAGAAATCGGCAAGATTCTGGGTATTACCAGGGAACGGGTTCGTCAGATACAGAACAAGGCGATTATCCGTATGCGGGACATTGCAATGATCCGCGATCTGCAATCTGTGCTCTAAAGTTGTGCTTTAAGCAAAACCCAGTACAAGCCCGCCCCAACGCACCAGGAAGGCAATCATCCAGGCCAGGGCAATTTGATAGCCTAAGGAAAACAGCGACCACTTCCAGGACTGCACTTCCCGTATCAAAGTGACCAAGGCCACAATGCAGGGGGTGTACAGCATAACAAAGAACAGGAATGCCAGTCCAGTCAGCGGAGTGTAGGCCTGGCGCAAGGCATTTTGCAGCACCTGCGACTCTTCATCGGCCTCGCCGCCTACCGTAAACAGCACTCCCAGGGTACTTACCACCACCTCTTTCGCAATAAAACCGGTTATCAGGCTCACACCCATTCGCCAGTCGAATCCCAGAGGCTGCAGGACCGGTTCAATCAGCCTGCCGGATTGGCCGATATAGGTGTTTTTCATAATTTCCCGGTGTTTCTCGGTCCGCAGTTGTTCAAGCTCATAGCTCAGCCGCTCTTCCGTGGTTTCGCTTGAGGACTGCTCTATCCGGGTTTCCAGGTTGTTGATCTGCCGGTCGTACTGCTGGCTTGCTTCGGTCTGCACAGGAAAATTGCTCAAAAACCAGATTATAATTGAGAATATCAGTACCACTCCCCCCATTTTCTGCAGATAATGTTTGCCCTTCTCCCACATGTGAATCAGGGCACTTTTGAGAGTCGGCACACGGTAGGGGGGCAGTTCCATTACAAAGGGGAACTCCTCACCTCTAAACAGGGTTTTCTTGAACAGGAAACCCATGAGAAAGGCAAAGAAAAAGCTGAAAAAGTAGAGCATGAAAATTATATTGCCCGCGTTCTGGGGAAAAAAGGTGCCCGCAAACAGAATGTACACCGGTAAGCGGGCGCTGCAGCTTATCAGCGGGGCGATTAATATTGTTAATATTCGGTCGCGGTTAGACTCCAGGGTGCGGGCGGCCATTATGGCCGGTACGTTACAGCCGATTCCCATGATCAAGGGAATAAAACTTTTTCCGTGCAGCCCTATCCGGTGCATCATTTTATCCATGATAAAGGCAATTCGTGCCATATACCCGGTATCTTCAAGTATAGAGATACCGAAAAAGAGTATTAAAATATTCGGCAGAAAGACCAGAACCCCGCCGACCCCGCCTATTATACCGTCAACCAGTAAGCTGCGGAACATGGAAGGGCTCATGGCAGCCTGGATAGTCTCTGAAAGCCAGCCGACTCCGGACTCAAACCACTCCATTGGGTAAGCTCCCAGGGTAAAGGTGGCCTGAAACAGCAGCCACATAAAGGCGGCGAATATAGGGTAGGCCAGAAAACGGTTGGTCATGATGCCGTCAATCTTCTCGGACAAACCAATCCGGTCTACCGGAGCCCGCTTCACTGTTTCTCCCATTGCCCCGAGTATAAAACCGTAACGCTTCTCGCTAATAAGAGTGGCTGCATCTTCGTGGTAGAGCGCTTCAATCCGCTCAATTTGTTCCTGCTGCTCTGCAAGTATCGCCTCGCTGCCGGAGAGTTCCTGTACCTGCTTGGTAATTACCTCATCCGCTTCTAACAGCTTAAGCGCATACCAGCGCATTTCAATTCCCCGCCGGTCAAAGTCAATCTGCTCAAGTAGTGAACTTAGCTTCTCAATTGCCTCTTCCAGCTCGGGACCATACTGAACGTTCACCGTGTGCTGGTTGGGATATCTGTCTTTGGCCACTTCAACAGCGGTATCCAACAGAGTATCAATACCCTTACCGGTGCGACCGACGGTGAAACAGATGGGGACTCCCAGCAGATGACTCATTTGTTCGGTGTCAACGCGGGTGCCGGAGCGGGTGAGCTCATCGTACATATTAAAGGCCAGCACCAGCGGCTTGCCCAACTCGATTAGCTGTACCGCCAGATAGAGGTTTCGCTCCAGGTTTGTGGAATCGACCACATCGATAATTACATCCGTATTTCCGTTAATAATGTAATCACGGGCCACTATCTCTTCCATAGTATAGGCACTCAGGGAGTAGGTCCCGGGGATATCAGTAAAGTAGAGTTTTGCGCCGGTTCTTCGAATACTGCCGGTTTTTACATCTACCGTCACTCCGCCCCAGTTACCGACTTTCTGGTTTGCACCGGTAATCTCGTTAAAAATAGAGGTTTTTCCGCAATTGGGATTCCCGGTGAGGGCAAAGGTATATGAGTCGGTGAGGGGGGCTTGATTATTCGACATGTTGTTCAGATGTATAGGTCACTTCGATATGATCGGCCTCTTCCACTCGCAGCGAAATATGGCTGCCGGATAAATCTACCTCCATTGGGTCACGCAGAGGGGCATAACGCACAACAGTAAGTTCTTTGCCTTTTCGAAAACCGAGATCAAGCAGCCGTTTTTTAAAGCCGCCATGGCCAGTGAGTTTTTTTATTGTTACCCGGTCGCCTTCGCGGCAGAGACTTAAGGGGGTATTCATAGTGTTGTTATCCTTGGTATGAAAAGTATCATAGCCGGAAAAGAAAGACAAGTTTGAATGTTGAGGACTGTGTGGGTGCAACATATATACGCCTCCGTTGTCGATATCAGGTGCCACTTCACGATAGTCAAATATAATTTAAATAGATGCGTCTAATTTGTCAAGAAGGTTTAATGAAGAAGGTTTATCCGGATCTCTCCTGCTCTCCTGCCCTGCATCACCGGCTCCCACATTGACATCTTCTCGATATTACTGCCACTATTACCTTGTTAAAT
>JAGYOC010000235.1 GCA_018399795.1 Dehalococcoidales bacterium | reverse complement strand
TTCCGGTACCAGAGCCGCGTTCGAAGAAATGGTGATGGATGAATCACTGATCACCAACACGGCCATCCTGCAGCCTTCCAACGGCGCCATCCGTACCACGATAGCCTCAACACCCTATTCTCTCGGATTTCTTTCCTTCGGATACCTGGATGACTCGGTCAAATCTCTTACCGTCAATGGGGTTGACGGAACGGTTGAGAACGCCAAGAACGGCAGCTATCCCATCGTCAGGCCCCTCTACTTCCTGACCAAGGATGAGCCGAGCGGTATAGTAAGCGTATTCCTCAGCTTCTGCCTGAGCTCAGCCGGGCAGAGTATCGCCGAGGGTGAAGGCTATATCTCGGTAGATTAATTGCCTTTCTCTTTCACCATCTCCTTACATAGGGCTGGCCGGGGCGGCTTGAAACAGCCGCCCCGGCCCGAGTAGAATAAGACCGCGAGTTCAATCACTCTCTTGGAAAGGCATGTGCAGTGAGGAACCACGTATTTGTTGACCGAACAGCCAAGTATGTCACCATCGTCTGTGCCTCAGCTTCGTTTGCAATACTCGGGGCTATTTTTATTTTCACCCTCCGTGAAGGCCTGCCCGCATTTCAGCAAATCGGGGTAATCGACTTCCTCTTCGGCAGGGAATGGCGTCCCGGCCAGGAGATGTTCGGTATCCTGCCTATGGTGCTTGGTTCTCTCCTGGTAACCCTGGGAGCCATGATTATGGCCATCCCGATAGGCATCGCCTGTGCCATTCTACTGGCCGAGGTAGCCCCGTTCCGCGTTCGGCAGGTATTCCGGCCGGCTGTGGAGCTCCTTGTCGGCATCCCCTCGGTGGTCTACGGACTGGTAGGGATGATGATTATCGTCCCCCAGGTACGACAGATAGGGGGTACCGGCTTCAGCATACTGGCAGCCTCCATTGTACTTATGGCAATGGTTCTACCCACCATTATCAGCATCAGCGAAGACAGCCTGCGCGCCGTTCCGAAGGGTTACAAGGAAGCGGCGCTTGCCATGGGCGCTACCCAGTGGCAGGCGATATGGAGTGTACAGCTTCCCGCAGCACGTTCGGGTATAGTGGCCGGTATCGTTCTCGGTATGGGCCGGGCCATCGGTGAGACCATGGCGATGATAATGGTCATCGGCAACTCCGTAATTATCCCGACCTCCATCCTCAGCTCAGCCCGTACTTTGACCGGCAACATCGCGGTAGAAATAATGTACGCGGCCGGGATACACCGCAGTGCCCTTTTCTCCACCGGCGTGATTCTCTTCCTGATAATCCTGGTACTCAACACCATCGCAACGCTTGCCCTGAAGAGGGGAATAAAGACACAGTATGTCGCCTAGAATAGCTCAAAAAATAGCCAAGGTATTTATCTGGGGTGGCGGTGTTGTCACCATCGCCATACTCCTCGGCATCATACTGTACGTGATGATACAGGGCGTACCGTCTCTCAGCATCGAGTTCCTGATCACTCCGCCCAGGGGAGGCCTGAGCGGCGAAGGCGGTATCTCCACCGCAATCGTGGGTACGCTATATCTGCTGGGTTTTACCCTGGCCATACTGCTGGGGCCCGGAATCGGTGCCGGCATATACCTTGCCGAATATGCCCGTGATAACCGTTTCACCCGCATGGTACGCTACGCCGTGGAAACGCTGGCTGGCGTACCTTCAATCGTTTTCGGCCTGTTCGGCTTCGCCCTCTTTGTCACCGCACTACACTACAATTTCTCCATTATTTCCGGGGCACTCACCCTGGTCTGCCTCCTCTTGCCCACCCTCATCCGCACCACCGAAGAAGCCGTGCGCACCGTGCCGCGCTCCTACCGGGAGGCCTCACTGGCAATGGGAGCCAGCAAGTGGCAAACCATACGCCATGTGGTTCTGCCCGCTGCCATGCCCGGTATAATTACCGGAGTTATACTGTGCGCCGGGAGAATCGTCGAGGAAACGGCCTGTCTCTACGTAACCATGGGCGGCAGCGCCGCTATGCCCCGGTCGCTTTTCTCGGGAGGCAGGACCCTGTCACTGCACCTGTTCTACCTGGCCATGGAAACCAGAGCCTTCGAAAAGGCAATGGCTACGGGGGCGGTGCTGCTGATTATCATTATCTCAGTCAACGCCATCACCAACTGGCTATCGCAGCGCTACCAGACCAAGATGAGAGGAGGCTGATGAATTGGATCTAAAAATGCAAACCCGCCACCTGGACTTCTACTACGGCGATAAGAAGGTGCTGAAAGATGTATCGCTGGATATGAAGGCACGCCAGATTACGGCACTGATAGGACCATCCGGCTGCGGCAAATCAACCCTGCTAAGAGCCCTTAACCGGATGAACGACATCATACCCAATATCAAAATCGAGGGAGAAATATTGCTGGACGGCTACGACATCTACGGGCCAACGGTAGACGTGGTCGAAATACGCAAGAAGGTGGGCATGGTGTTCCAGCAGCCCAACCCCTTCCCCAAAACCATCTACGAAAACATCGCCTTCGGGCCCAAAATGATAGGGCACAAGGACAAGGTCTATCTTACCGAGGTCGTCGAGAAGAGCCTCCGCGCTGCCGCCATATGGGACGAGGTCAAGGATGACCTCGAGAAATCGGCGCTCGCCCTCTCCGGCGGGCAGCAGCAGCGCCTCTGTATCGCAAGGGCACTGGCCATAGAACCCGAGGTCATCCTTATGGATGAGCCATGTTCGGCACTCGACCCGGTATCGACACTCAAAATAGAGGACCTTATGCAGGAGCTAAAAAAGGAGTATACTATTGTCATAGTGACACACAACATGCAACAGGCAGCACGTGTATCCAGCTGGGCAGGGTTTATGCTGATAGGCGATCTTATCGAATACGCCGAAACCAGCGAGATTTTCAGCCGGCCCAGGGACAAGAGAACCGAGGATTATATCACCGGCAGGTTTGGCTAAAGGCCGCAAGGAGGGATTTATGGATATCAGGACGGCATTTCACCGGAGGCTGAAAGAAATCCAGAACGATGTTCTGGCTATGGAGAGCATGGTCGAAAAGGCGCTTGACCGCTCCATAGAAGCCCTCAAGAACAGGGACCTCAAGCTGGCCGAGCAGGTTATAAACAACGATAAAATGATAAACCAACAGCGTTACCTGATTGAAGAGGATTGTGTCGAGCTGATTGCCACCCAGCAGCCCATGGCCAGCGACCTGAG
>JAGYOC010000234.1 GCA_018399795.1 Dehalococcoidales bacterium | reverse complement strand
ATACAAGGTGATATTCCAGGCACAAATCATATTATTTGGTTTTGACACAATTGTTCTAAATTACACGTAATATTACGGGTTAATATGGCAGGGATAAGTTTCCTAAACCGCGTGTCGCACGTTCGAGTCGCGCCAGGGGTACCACTTTTCAAAGCTAAAAAGCTCCTCAAAAGCCACCTTATCCGATGGATATTTCCCTCAGCCTCTTTACCAGCCAGGTCATACCCTCGGTGTCGAGCTTGCAGTACTCCTCAAGGTCCCCTCGCACCTTCCGCCTGACTTCATCGGGCACATCGTGATAGGTAATTTCCTGAAAGGCAGTGCTGGCCAGTCCACCGTCGTTTATCTCCATCTTTTCGTATCCGCTCCCCGTCATCACCGGCAGCACCTTCTTCAGCGAGGCGCTTCCCCTCTGATCCCGGTGATAGTAGTGGAAGCTGCGGAAGGGAATTAGCAAGTCGACTACGCGCTCACATACGCCATCAGCCCAGTCGGCAAATTCGGGAAACGACTCGCCCAGCTTCCTCAATATCCCCTTCTCGAAGGGGCTGCTATAAACGATAATGCTTCCCTCCGTACCGAGGACCCCAACCAGCTCCGTCAGCAGCCGATAGCGCGGGTCCGCGGTGCCTTCGGCGAGAAAGGAATGGTGGCGGGGACGGCCTTCCGGGCTTCCCAAAACATGCAGGGAGAACTGGAAGGGAATAGCCTGGTAGGGACCGGTACCATCGAAGAGCGGTATTGCCGGGCTAAAGGTCTCGAAATCCAGAAAGTAGAGCGGATATTTCAGGTTTTCCAGGAAACGGGAAATCTCCTCCCTGTTCACGTGCTGTTCTCCCTCCAGAATACAGTTCCTCTGTATTACCTGTTTTTCGTTAAGGAGAAACTCCGGGGGAATATCCCTTATGGCATACACACCGCTATTGAACAGCTCCAGCGACTTCCGGCCGCCCTGATACAGCTCGAAGACGTTATGCTCGGGCAGAAAGCCCCGGCACACCTCGTACAAGGGACAACAGTAAGGGTTGCTGCAGTGACTACCGATGGTGACTTCAGGGCAGGTGTCCCGCGAGATGACCTCGTGCATCGCTTCTATCCGCTCCTCTATACCTTCGCCTGCCTCCCTGACGGCCCGGGTAATATCCTCGGCGGCAAACAACTTGGCGGGGTCGATATCGCCATCCCTGATGTAGCCGCTATCGATATACATCAGAAAGCACCTGCTCACCGCCAGGCCCGCCTTTTCACAGCAATATCTCTGAAAGGAAACATCCTCTATATTGACATCTTTCACCCTTGCGGAACTCTTGACCTCGATGATATCCCATTTATACGCACCGGCGGGATTGAGAATATCAGGCCGGCAGTATATATTACCCGCAATGATGCCGGCCTCAAACAGGGGCTTACGCAGTTTTAACAGTTCCCTGGTCTGCCTGATATTCTCCCCGAAGTCATCGTGGGGTATATCCAGGCCGCCGGGAAAGAGCCGCTTTGCCAGCTCGCCGACACGATGCCCCTGGTCAAAGGCATACTGAGTGACCGCATCAACCTCCGGTATCCTTTCCGGATCGTGGGAGATTATCCAGAGGTATTTGGGACACTGGAGGCCCTTCAAATAGCGGGATTTCGACAGACACCTGACCGCCATTACTTACCCCCGCCCTCAATAATATCGCTACTACCCCTTGCCCGGTAGGCGAAGTAACCAGATAAAATCCCGATCTCCACGGTGCGCTCCATACAAATGACCATCAGGTAACCATACATCGTGTCACCAATAGCTTAACACAATAATACCAAAGGAGGGTATTGACAGGTGGGTAATTGGTAGTAATATAGTAACAGTAACTTGTTTGAATCATTACCCGAAAAACCCCTGAATACGGCGCTCGAAAACAGGCATCCATAAATACCGGATCAAGGATTGTTATACAGAGTTCCAGCCAAAATACTATAATTTTAGGAGGTTTACCTTATGCTTCTGGACAGAGAGGGTGTATTCACACCACGGGCATGGTGGTCAGGGCCATGGTGGTCAATGCTGGTAAAGGGAATAATCGCCATCGTTTTCGGCGTAGTTGCTGTTATCTGGCCCGAAATTACACTGGTAACACTGGTAATCCTGTTCGGCATCTTCTTCCTGGTTGACGGGATATTCACCATCATAATGGCGACGCAGCACCACAAGGTGCAGAAGAACTGGAGATGGTCGCTGGCGGCAGGAGTAGCCGGCCTGGTACTGGGAATCATCATCCTGAGCATGCCGGTTATCAGCGAGATAGTACTGATATACCTGGTAGGCGCCTGGGCACTGATAATGGGAATTATGGGCACCGTCAGTGCGGTACGTATGCGCAAGCAAATCAGCATGGGATGGCCACTAACATCCGGTATCATAGGCATCGTCTTCGGGATTCTGATACTGGCTGCTCCCCTGTTCACCGCCCTGGTAAGCACGGAGGTAATCGGTTTCTTCGCCATATTCTGGGGTATTTCCCTATGCTACCATTCCTACCATGTACACCACCAGATAAAAAAACCCGAAACACCCAGCGGTGGTGAGAAAAAAGAGAAAGCCGGGGAAAAATAAATACAGGGCACGGTCCAAATCAGGAAGGCCGAACCAGAAGTAGGGGAGTAGAACTCCCGCTCACAACCTTCATCGCCACGCTACCCATCACCCAGCGGCTGAGACCGGAACGGGCATGGGTAGACATCACCACCAGGCTGAACTGGCGAGAGCCGATATAGTCAACGATCTGCTCTGCTGGCTCACCGGTAAGCACCCTGGGCTCTACATCGAGGCCCGCTTTTTCCAGGCGGGCCTCGATCCGGTTCAAATATTTATCAACCTGTTCGCGGGTCTGGGGTATATTGCTGAAGTAGTGATCCGACATCACGGGAGACTCGACAACCCTGAGCAAGACCACCTTTACCGGACCGATTCCACCCCACCCCACCAGTGCTTCGACATGGTCCAGCACCCCCTCGGCCAGCTCCGAGCCATCCAGCGGCACCAGCAGCGGGGCCTCCGGCCATATTTTACAGATCACCTCACTCTTGCACCGTGCCGGAACCAGCCAGACCGGCACCCGGCTGCCATGAATAACCTTCTCGGCCACGCTACCCATCGCCCAGCGCTTGAGACCCGAGTGCCCGTGAGTGGCCATAAGGACCAGGTCAATATCATTTTTACCTATATAACGAAGGATTTCCTCCGCCGGATGCCCGGGGACAAGCTCACCCTTGACCTCCACCCCAATCTCGCCAGACCCGGTATTCCCATTACCGCCAGCTTCTTTTACCCGTCCTCTGACAATTTCAACGGTACGCTCAATATAGGCCCGGTGCAGGGGCATTAACTCATCCTTCTCCTGTCCGGAGATATGGAGCAGGAATACATCCAGACCCATTTTTTCTACCAGTACTGCGATATAGGGTAAGACCACCTCGGAAAGCTCAGAACCGTCCAGGGTAACCAGCATCCTGCGGTACAATTGTACACCTCCATCCTTAGGCACTGCCCTGATATGATATGTTACCGGTAAAGCGATGTCAATACATATTGCGAATATCTGCCCGAGCCAGCCACTCCTTATTCAAGCGCATACTTTTCTTATTTATGTTACAATTAGGAATATTCATACGAATTGCACTTCCTATACAAAGGGCGTGCGAAGTGTTAAAATACCATTTGGCAGGCTTTGCCACCAGCTTCACTGCCCTTGCCTCGCCTCGAACGTCAAGTTAAGTAGATTCTTCAGACAAGCCGTCTTGTTGTGTATAAATATGACCGAAAGCATTATATCAGTTGACAACCTGGTCAAGAAATTCGATGACCTCGTCGCAGTAGACCACATCAACTTCCAGGTAACGCGGGGAGAGTTATTCGGTTTTCTGGGCCCGAACGGAGCCGGTAAAACCACCACCATCAATATCCTCTGCACTCTGGCCAGACCGACATCGGGTAGCGCCACGGTCAACGGCTTTGACGTGGTACGCCAGCAGGCTCAGGTACGGCAGTCAATCGGGCTGGTCTTTCAGGACCCCAGCCTCGATGAACGCCTCAGCGGAGTGCAGAACCTGCGTTTTCACGCCATGGTATATAACGTACCCGGTTCGGTCCGTGAAAAGCGGATAGAAGAAGTACTGAGGATAACCCAGCTCTGGGACAAGCGCCATCACGATGTCCGCACCTATTCGGGGGGTATGAAACGTCGCCTGGAACTGGCCAGGGGGCTGCTCCACTACCCCAAAGTGCTCTTCCTCGACGAGCCTACCATCGGCCTTGACCCCCAGACACGCAACCGCCTCTGGGAATATATAATGGAGATGAAACGACGGGAGGGCACCACCATTTTCCTGACCACACACTATATGGATGAAGCGGATAAGGCAGAGCGTATCGCCGTGATGGACCATGGTAAAATCGTCGCCATGGACTCCCCGGAAAGGCTGAAACGCGGGGTGGGTAAGGATACCGTTACCCTGAAAACGGATGACAACGCCAGGGCTGCCGAGGAAATAAGGACCTGCTACCATATCGAGCCAAGACAGGACAACGACGAGCTGGTCTTTCCCGTGGAAAACGGGGAGAAGTTTCTACCCAGCTTTATCCGGGAATTCAGCACCAGGATAGTAAGTGTGAGCCTGCGCAACCCGAGCCTGGACGACGTGTTTCTCCAGCTAACCGGGCGGGAAATGCGTGAGGAAGAGGTCAGCAATTCCTTCAAGGCAATGATACGCCAGCACGGGCGGCGCATGCGCCGCTAGAGAAAAGAGATGAACAACCTCCGGGGAATCTATACCATCTGGTACCGCGACATACTGCGTTTCTGGCACGACAGGATACGGCTTATCGGAGCTATTTCTCTGCCGCTTCTTTTTCTGTTTGTCTTCGGCAGCGGGTTCGCCGGCCTGATGGGTAACGTCGGCACCGGCGTTAACTTCGCCCAGTTCATTTTCCCCGGCATCATCGGCATGACGGTAATGATGAGCTCGTTTATGGCCGGTATCAGTGTCGTCTGGGACAGGGAGTTCGGTTTCCTCAAGGAAGTCCTGGTAGCACCCATCAACCGTGCCTCGGTCGCAATGGGTAAAACCCTCGGCGCAGCAACAATAGCGATGATACAGGGCTCCATCATCATGCTCTTCGCTCCCCTGATAGGGGTAACCCTGGGCACAGCAAGAGCAGCGGCTATGCTTCCCATGATGCTGCTGCTGGCAATTACCATGGGCGCCTTCGGTGTGCTCCTGGCAACCAGAATCCGTTCGATGGAGGCCTTTCAGGTGGTGACCCAGATGCTGCTCTTTCCCATGATATTTCTCTCCGGGGTATTCGTACCGCTGGACCAGGCACCGGCATGGATGAGTAACGTTGCCATGATAAACCCGGCGACCTATGGGATCACCAGCATCCGCCAGATAGCACTGGGGGAGGTATCAGGAGCAGGTACCGGAGCAGGGATCAACCTGTTCGGGCAGTCAATGACCCTGTGGAGCAATGTCGGCATACTGGCCATTATAGGAGCAGTTATGATTGGTCTCGCGGTATGGTCATTCCGCAACCAGGACTAACCTATCCCCATGTTGAGGGTAATAATAAATTGATTTCACGAGCCAATCTCTGCTTAAATAGTAGGGATACAAGGAGGTAATATGAAAGGCACAGTACTTAAGGCAAGGGCCAGGGATATAACGGGAAAAAAGGTACGCTTTTTAAGGCGCGGGGGAATAACCCCAACCCACCTGTTTGGACATAACCTCAAATCGAGGTCTCTGGAGTGCAACACCGGTGAGCTGCTGGATGTGATAAAAGAGTTCGGAACGACATCTCTTCTCAACCTGGAAATCGACAGCGAAAAGCGCCCCCGCAAGGTTCTCATCCGTGAAATACAAACCGACCCCCTGGGAAAGCAACTGCTGCATGTGGACCTGTACCAGATAAAGATGACCGAGAAACTGAAGGTCGAAATACCTATCATTCTAACCGGTGAGGCCCCAGCGATGGAGATAAAGGGACGCGCGGTTCAACATTCCCTCGACACCCTCAGCGTAGAATGCCTCCCGGATAAGCTCCCCCACGAGGTAGAGGTCAACATCGGCGTCCTCAATGAGCTGGGTGACTCAATTTACGTCAAGGACCTGAGGCTCGGTGAAGATATCACTGTCCACAACGAACCCGACCAGCTGATCGTCAAGATAGCCGAGATGGCTGTAGCCAGAGTAGCTGAGGAAGAGGAGGAAGAAGCCGCTGCGGTAGAAGAAGCAGCACCGGTAGAAGAAACAGAAGAAGAACAGACGGCGGAGTAAGCCGGCACCAATGCGGCTTACAACCCTGTGTACTTTTGCTCTTGATAATATTATGTAAATATGTTATGTTAAAGGAAATGGGCGTTATCAGGCCCAAGGAATACTATGAAAGAGGCTATTAACAGCTTCCTTACCTACCTTGCGGTGGAGAAGGGATTTTCCGAGAATACGATAAATGCCTACCACAACGACCTCGAGCAACTCGCCGAGTTCGCTATCTCAGAAGCCTCAAATAACGGTACTGTTCCTTCCTGGGAAGGCTTTGGCAGACAGGGGTTGCTCAGGTATCTACTCAATCTTAAAGACAGGAACTACGCCTCAAGCACCGTGGCACGAAAGGTAGCCGCACTCAGGTCTTTCTTCAATTTCTTGAAGGCCGAAGGGATAGTAAAAGATAATCCCTCGCATAATGTAGATTCCCCCAGAGCAGGCCGTTCCCTGCCCAGACCAATATCAATCAGCGAGGTCTATCGTCTGATGGAACAGCCCGCCAAACAGTCCCGACCGGAAGCAAAAAGGGATATCGCCATACTTCAGATGCTTTACGCCAGCGGTATGCGGGTAAGCGAGCTGGTATCGCTCAACCTTGACAGCGTCGACTTCGAGGATGGTTCTGTGCGCTGCCTGGGCAAGGGGAAAAAGGAGCGGATCATACCCATTCATCAGAGAGCGGCGAAGGCCGTTGAGGACTATATCAGGGATGCCCGACCCAACCTGGTATATGCCGACGAGAAAGCCCTCTTCGTGAATGTCCGCGGCGAGCGGCTGACCAGGCAGGGACTGTGGCAGATACTCAAGGAATATGGCAGAGCAGCGGGGCTGAAAGGCATTACACCACATACACTGAGGCATAGCTTCGCCACGCATATGCTAAATGGAGGGGCTGATTTAAGGTCGGTACAGGAACTGCTGGGCCATGCCAATATCTCCACGACACAGGTTTACACCCAGCTTACCACCGAGCATATCCGTCGTTCCTACGAGAAATCTCATCCCAGAGCCAAATAAACGGGAGGTCAATGATGCCCAGCAAATCACGACGCAAAAGGTCGAAGCAGTCATCTCAGGGCAGGAAAACCAGGGGTAATCAATTCGCCCCCGTGGCGGCAAGCGAAAAGCAGATGGCTTCGAGGGGAGAGACCGCAGCAGCGGCGAAGAAAGGAACAATTCCACAAGAAGTACCCGCCACCGCTTCGGCGAGAATGGCCAGCCACCAGCATATCTCGGCCGAAATCCGTCGCATCGGCAT
The DNA here is from genome assembly GCA_018399795.1 of Dehalococcoidales bacterium. Next base: position 527 of record JAGYOC010000234.1, on the reverse strand, counting down.
GCTGGCTGCAATCATGATATCCGCCCTCGTGGTTCTCGCCTATACCACTTCGTGAAGTCAGCACTACAGGTATCGACATGGACTTTGACAAAGCCAGGGCCAGGCTAATCGCCAGCCTGGACAGGGAAATCAGTGACAAGCGGGTGCTGGCAGCAATGAGACGCATTCCCCGTGAAAGCTTTGTCCTTCCGGAAGAAAAGCTCTCTGCCTACGATAATATCCCCTTACCCATCGGTCACAACCAGACAATCTCCCAACCGCTCATCATCGCAATGATGACCGAAGCGCTGAAGCTTCAGGGCAAGGAAAAGGTACTGGAAGTAGGTACTGGCTGCGGTTATCAGGCAGCCATCCTGGCCGAACTGGCCTTCCGGGTTATTACCGTTGAGCGCCTGCCGGAGCTGGCAGAGAGGGCGGGTAATACCTTGAAAAAACTGGGCTACGATAATGTCGAGGTCCACATGGCCGGGGAAAGCCTGGGTTATCCCGAGAAAGCACCCTATGACGCCATTATGGTCACCGCCGCC
>JAGYOC010000233.1 GCA_018399795.1 Dehalococcoidales bacterium | reverse complement strand
TCCGCTTCGCCGGCTCACACCCTTTTATCGCCTCAGCAGGATATTCATAATAGTGTTTGCAGCAATCAGGCACCGTTTCTGGATCTTTTAGCTGCAAACTTGCACATCCTTCAGCAGCAGGGGCTTCGTGATATTCGCTTTGTTGATGAATGTACCGCTTGTACCGCAGACTTAGGTTCCTTTAGGCGGGAGGGTCCGGTGCAGTTTACCCACATGCTTGCAATAATTGGTTATATTAAGTAACCTAAGCTGCACTTAGACGTTACTACAAGAGGATTTTTATATGGAAGCCGTGAAAGAGCAATGGAAAAACCATGTGGTCGCTGCCCTGCGGGAAGTGGCGGTGGATCACCAAATCGACCCTGCAGCAGTCGAAGCTGATTCGGTGGTGGTGGAAACTCCCCCCACTCCTGAGTTAGGCGATATTGCGTTTCCCCTGTTCCCCTTTGCACGGATCTTCAAAGCTGCTCCGGCAAAGATAGCCGCTGAAGTTGCGGAAAAACTTACTCTAAACAGCGAAGCAGCGGCCACCGGTACGGTTCAGGTTGCCGGCCCTTATCTGAATGTCGCCTTAAAAATGGTTTCTCTGGCAGGAGAAGTGTGCGCCGCGGTGCTCGAGGAGCGCGATTCCTATGGTCGGGGCCAAAGCTTACAGGGGACTAAAGTAATGATCGAATTCTCCTGTCCGAATACCAACAAGCCCCTCCACCTGGGTCATTTGCGGAATGACGCCCTGGGGGAGAGTGTTGCCCGCATTATCGCGGCCAACGGGGCTGAGGTACAAAAGGTAAACTTGATCAATGACCGGGGCATCCACATCTGCAAGTCGATGCTGGCTTACAAAAAGTTTGCCGATGGGGCTACTCCGGAGTCGGAGGGCTTAAAAAGCGATCACTTTGTCGGAAAATATTATGTTAAGTTCGATCAATGGTCCAAGCAGGACCCCCAGGCAGAGCCCCAAGCCAGGGAAATGCTGAAAGCCTGGGAGGCTGATGACCCGGAGGTAACTGAGCTCTGGCGTCGAATGAACCGGTGGACAATTGAGGGAATAGAAACTACCTATGCCAAAACCGGCGTCTCCTTTGACAAGATATATTACGAGAGCCGGACCTTCAAACGCGGCCGGGAAGAGGTTCTGAAGGGGCTGGAGAGGGGAACTTTTTATAAAGAGGCTGACGGTTCTGTGTGGGTAGACCTCTCAGAGATCGATCTTGACCGTAAGGTCCTGCTTCGGAGCGACGGTACGTCCCTCTACCTCACCCAGGATATCGGTACGGCCATCGAACGGCACCAGGATTGGCCCTTCGAGCGGTTGATTTACGTGGTTGCCTCTGAGCAGAGGTACCACTTCAAGGTTTTGTTTCATGTACTGAAAAAGCTCGGA
>JAGYOC010000232.1 GCA_018399795.1 Dehalococcoidales bacterium | reverse complement strand
GAGGACTGGCTGCGCTTCACCCTTACTGGCCGTACATCCAAGCCCGACTGGACAGCCTCCTCGGTACTGGAATCGGACCAACTGTATCGGGACTCCCGTTACGGACCGGAGAAGGCCCTGGACGGCGACCCCGCCACTGCCTGGGTAGAGGGAGTCCCCGGCCCGGGTATCGGTGAGAGCTATGTGATCGGACTTGCCCACTACCCCGTAGCTCTGGGATTCATAAACGGCTACGCAAAAAACCGGGACCTCTTTGAAAAAAACTACCGGGCAAAAGAGCTAAGGGTGCAGGTCTTTGCAGGACTTGCGGTCAGCGGCTTTGCCACCGAAATAGCTCAGTTTTTCGATGCCCGCCCGATAAGCGATCCGCAGACTATCAAGCTTGCCGATATAATGGAAGCCCAGCGAATCGAGCTGCCCTTCGAGCGTAGCCGAATACTCGCCCGCATGGGCGAGTTCCGCAACTCCGAGGAAGTACGCTCGTGGGACTTCCCCCAAGCCGGAGAAATGGGAATCGACGGCAGCGAAGGAATGCCAGTCTCTCTTCGTTACCTAATCCGCCTAGAAATAGCCGAAGTATACCGCGGCTGGAAGTGGGAGGACACCTGCATTGCTGAACTTTGGCCGGATTACGGCGGGGCCTCTAAGGTATCCGTATCGGAGGACGACAAAAGTCTGCTCATCACCACAGAAGCGGGCGAACAGATCCCCACCTACTCCGACTTTGAGTACGTGCTTACCCTGGTGGACAGCAGCAAAAATCATGAATGGGCGATAGTAATTAAAGAACCCGCCTATGCTGATAATGGCCGAATATCCAGCACCTACGCTGTAATCCATACCCCCAGCGGGCGGGACATGAACACACGCATCTTCGGCTCCTCCGCCGAGAAGCTCGGCACCGGCCTGCTTCCCACCGGCTTCACCCGGAAGCAGGGCACCACCTACCTGGAGTATGAGGATTTCGAACAGGGAGAGGCTAAGCAGACTCCGCTTAGTCTTTATTAAAGTCTCTCTTTACCTGCATTCGGAACTCCTCATCCAGAAAAAACTCAACCGCAGTAGCAGCCATCGCTTTAGCGGCAAGAATCATAGTACGATGTCCCTTTTCGGATACAGCCGCCTCGGCAAATTCCCTGGAATGATAGATGAGGGAGCTGTCACCGATTTCCAGATAGGGATGAATTGAGGGGGTAATGTGACTCACGTTTCCCATATCAGTCGATCCAATGTCATCCATCGGCTCGTTCTCCTCAAACAAAACCCCTAGGGATTCAATGTTCCGCTGGAAAGATTCCGTGAGCGGCCGGTTGGTCTTGAGGGTTTTATACGCACTGCCGCGCTCGTGAAAATTTAGGGTAGCCCCGGTCGCAGAGGCTGCACCGGCGGCACAACCTCTTACCTTCTCTACCATCTGGGTGCAATACTCATCATCCAGTGAGCGCACGTAAAAAAGTGCCGAGGAGTGGTCCGGAACTATGTTCGGGGCCTTTCCCCCGTCAAGTATAATGCCATGGACTCTGACATCGGTGCGCATATGCTGGCGAAGGGCATTGATATTATTGAAAGTCTGGATAACCGCATCCAGTGCATTAATCCCCTTCTCCGGAGAACTGGCAGCATGGGCGGCTTTTCCAAAAAACTCTATCTCCACAATCCGGCTTGCCATTGCGTACTTCCAAAGCTGGTTTTGCGGAGCCGGGTGGAACATCATCGCCGCATCTACCTCGTCGAACACCCCCCGATCGGCCAGCAGTATTTTTCCGCCTCCCCCCTCTTCAGCCGGGGTGCCGATAAGCTCTACAGTACCCGGCAGAGTCTCAAATACAGTGGCAACCGCTAATGCAGCCCCCAGTCCGGCGGTTCCAATTAGGTTATGACCACAGGCGTGGCCAACCTCCGGAAGGGCGTCGTATTCCGATAAAAAGGCTAACACCGGCCCATTGGGTTCACCCCGGTACACTGCCTTGAAGGCTGTATCCACCTCCGCGATCTGTCTGATTACTTCGAAACCGGCCTTCTCTGCGGTTCTTGCGAGCAAATCCGAGGCGAAATACTCTTCAAAATTAGTTTCGGGATGAGCATGGATCTGTGTAGAGATGTCTATCAACTGCGGAGTCAGATCATCAAGCGCCTTATACACAGCCTGTTTCTGTTCTTCAACCTTCATATAAACACTAACCTCTATACATATAAATGACACTTCACCACAGAACCGTCGGAAGTCTCTACACTGGGAGGTTCACTTTCTTCACATATCTTACCGATTTTCTGTGGGCAGCGAGGGTGAAACCTGCACCCGTGGGGCGGGTTGATAGGACTCGGTACTTCGCCGTGCAGCACTTTTCTTTTGGGTCCCTCCGGTTCCAATCGCGGTATCGAATCCAACAGGGCTTTGGTATAAGGGTGCTTAGGATTGGTAAAAAGTGTGTGAGTGTCGGCATTTTCCATAATCCAGCCCAGGTACATCACCGCTACCCTGTCGCTCATGTGTTTCACCACACTCAAATCGTGGGCAATAAAAAGGTATGACAGGTTGAGTTTCTCCTGTAGTGATAATAGCAGGTTTATAATTTGAGCCTGTATGCTCACATCTAAAGCCGTTACCGGCTCATCGCAAATAATAAACTCAGGGTCCACCGAGAGGGCCCTCGCAATTCCAACCCGCTGCCGCTGTCCTCCGGAAAGTTCATGGGGATAGCGGTTTATAAAGCGTTTGGGTATTCCTGTCATTTCCATTACTTCCAGCAAGCGGTCCTCGTAGTCTTTCCGATACAGATATTTGTGAATATGAAAGGGCTCACTGATTATCTGCCCGACAGTCTTTCGGCGGTTGAGGGAAGTGCTGGGATCCTGAAAGATCATCTG
>JAGYOC010000231.1 GCA_018399795.1 Dehalococcoidales bacterium | reverse complement strand
TAAACTAACTAGTCTGACTAGTCAATAAAAAAATTTAATCCGCGCCCATCCGTGGGTTACCCCCATGCGTAGACCCGATATATCCGTAGTTTATATAACCTCTCCATCCGTGGTAGTATTGGGCCAGGAGGATGTATGGGAGAGACTATTCGCTTCGGGGTATCTATGGACAGCGATCTGGTGGAACTATTGGATAAGATGACCCGTGAAAAGGGCCATCCGAACCGCTCCGAAACCCTACGGGGGCTGGTCAGGCAGGAACTCGTCAACACCTACGCCGGAGATGAAGAACACCAGGTAATCGGGACATTGACCCTGCTGTACCACTATGAAAGCGGTCTGCCCCGGGTATCGGTAGAGTCTTTTCCATCCGTCAGAATTACCGCCAACCTCCAGCTTCACGCCGACAAAGAGGTGTGTGTGAAGGTTCTTATTGTGCAAGGCAAAGGCAAGGAAGTACATGCCTGGGCGGAGAAACTGCTTTCCAGTCGAAAAGTAATCGGCGACCTGACTATCGCCGCCACCGATGAACTGCAGAAAGTACTCACAAAACAACAATAGCACCGCATTGACAGAGCGCATTGACAGAGAAAACAATCCCCTGTAGCCTTTCCATGAGTGGCACGTATTTATCAATTCGTGTTACTACCAACTCATCGGAGGTTTTACAATGGGATACAACTCGATAGCTAAAAAACTTTTCGTCCTTCTGTTCATCTGCATCAATACGGGACTGTTTGCAATGGCACAGCAGGAAGCACCCGCAGGCGGGGAGTTCTTTGAAATTACGGACATGCGGGGGCGGACAGTCTCGGTCCCTGAAGAAATAGACAGTATAGTTGCCCTCGAAGCGGGCTCTTTGCGTCTTATCAGCTATTTAGATGCGGTGGATAAGGTTGTTGCCGTGGAAGATCAGGGTCATGGCCGTGAAAAAACGGAGAATACCTTTTTTCCTTTGGCCACCTACCGCCTGGCCTATCCCGGGCTCAGAGAGCAGCCGAGCATCGGAAGCGCGGAGAACCATGAAGGGATAATAGCAGCAGACCCGGATATTATTATCTCCTCCACTGTAGATGTCGGTGAGCTGGATCAGCTGCAGTCGGTTTTGGGCATACCGGTCTTCGCCGTCAATGCCGATGTCGAGCTGTATAACCCGCAGCAGTTTTACCATCAGCTTAGGAGCCTGGGCAAAGTGCTGGACAAAGAGAATCGGGCTGAAGAGTTGATTGAGGGTATCGATGAGGCTCTGACAGATATCGAGAGCCGAGCCGCCCGGGTTGAGAACCCAAAGCGGGCGTATGCCGGGGGCATGATGTTTTACGGCCCCGCCGATCTTCTGCGTACCACCGGAGATTACCTCCCCTTCGATCTTACCGGCACTGAAAATGTAATGCCCAGTAATCCTGCCAATAACCGCCAGCCCTATATGACCTCTCTGGAGGATCTCATTGCCGCCGCCCCGGACTATGCTTTTATCGACGCAGCCAATGTGAATTTATCCAAATCCGGATTTATGCAGAACCGAAAGGTTTTGGAAGAACAGGTCCCGGCTTTTGGCAACCGGCAGGTGTATACCACCCTGGTGTATAAATACTACGGAACCAACTGGGAGAACCAGCTGATCAATGTCTACTATGCCGGCAAGGTGCTCTATCCGCAGCTGTACAGTGATGTAGATGTACAGAAGAAGGCCGAGGAGATATGGGAACTCTTTTTCAATGAAAGCTTGGACTACGATTCGGTTGTCACCCGTCAGAAAACCGGACTTGGAAGGGTAGATTGGTTTAACTAAGCC
>JAGYOC010000230.1 GCA_018399795.1 Dehalococcoidales bacterium | reverse complement strand
CCGTAGTCGGGGGTTAACTCAGCGGCCAGCTCGAACATCTCCTGAGAGAGTTCTTCACGGCCCCGATTCACTGTCTCATAGGACTTATCGGTTTGGGTTAGCTCACGCAGCTCCTCTTCGTCCACCTCTTCATCCTGCTGCTGCAGAATTTCCGGGGCGGCATCCATCTCGTTGATGATGTTGGAGTCGCGGACTGCCTCCCGCAGATTGTTGCTGGTAATGACCGTACGGATGGTCGAATCGATTACGTCGTCAAGACGGGCCCAGCCCTGTTCAAGGGTAGAGACTGCCTCGTAAAACTTCTGGGGGTCCTCAACTTTCCAGCGGGCCGTTGCATCAACCCAGATAAACTGGTTTTCCGCGGTGGGCACACGCTGTGCGTCTCCATCCCAGCTCAGGATCTTTTTAGAATATTTTACTACGTTGTCGATAACCGGCACCTTAAATTTGAGGCCCGGTTCGAGGTTTGTCGCAACTATCTTACCAAAGCGGGTCACAACGGCCTGTTCACCCTGTTCTACTATGTAAAACGGCCCCAGGAGTACAAATACTACCAGGATAATAAGCAGCACTACTGCAGTTGTTACTAATTTTTTCACTGTGTGCCTCCTTGTGCTGCCGGGAGTCCTTTAAAGGGAATGAAGTTCTCCAGTCCCCGGTCGATCAGGTCGGTACCCTCTTTTTCTTCAAAGAGTGCTTCAAGGGTTTCGATGTAAAGACGGGTACGGGTTACCTCGGGGCTCAATTCATATTGGTCGAGGACCGACACAAAGCGGGCTACATCACCTTCTGAGTTATTTACACGCTCTGCGGCATATCCCTGGGCTTCTTGAATCAGCTGCTGGGCCTGGCCGCGGGCTTTCGGAATTTCCTGGTTGTAGGCCTCTTTACCTTCATTGATAAAACGGTTCATATCCTGAACGGCCCGGTTTACGTCTTCAAATGCGTCCTGTACTTCGCCCCGGGGGGGGACGATATTTCGCAGTTTGACGGTGGTAACCGTGACACCAAGACCGTAAGCGTCAAAGCGCTCCTGCATTTTTTTCTGGCCCTGCTGCTCAATGCTTGCCCGTTCCGAACCGATTACATTCAGTATTGCTCGGTCGCCTACCAGCTGATTGATAATCGACTGGCTTATGTCCCGCAGGGTTTGTTCTTTAAACTCCACATAAACCAGCCAATCTACCGGCTCGCTTACCCGATACTGAATAATCCATTCAACATCAATTATATTAAGGTCTCCGGTTAGCATAATCGACTCTTCAGGAAAGTCGGCGCCGGAGTAGGAGGTATTGATACCTGCCTGCTGGGTGCGAAACCCGAACTCCATTTTTTGAACTCTCTGGGTTGCTACGTTGTAGTTCTTTTCGATTCCCAGGGGAGCCTTAAACTGCAGGCCCGGGCCGACAATTCGGTTCACCTTACCGAACCTAAGCACTACTGCCTGTTCAGTCTGGTCAACGACGAAGAAACTCGACATGACCACGGCAATGACCACAACTATAATTACCACGGCAACTATAAATTTCGGTTTTATCGAAAAAGGTAGTCCCGGTGGTGATACGTCACGTTCGGACATATGTCCTCCTTTGTTTGATTCTTTAAAAAGATTCTCTCTTTAAGGGTACCCACAGCGGTTGGGTGAGTCAAGATAATTTTCAATTAATGAAACAAATGAACGTAAGCGGTATCGAAACTTTTTAGATGCTTATTCACTATAAAATGTGTACAATTGGGTATACCCCAATTATACTACCCTTATCAGTAAAAACAACATAAAATTTATGTGGGCATTTTGAGATATAGCTGTTATGCCTGAGGGGGCACTGATGCACGGTAAAACTCTGTATATTTTTTCCATTCCCGTACTAATCACTCTTCTGTTTTCGCTTATGAGCTTCATTCCGGTGTACCAAACCTTTGAAAACAGGTTGTACGATCTTTTTCTGGCCATTCGACCGGAAATTGAGGAAGATGAACGTCTGCTGCTGTTAGATGTGGACGATTTAGCCATTTCAGAGGTAGGGGTGTGGCCCTGGAGCAGGGATATTATGGCCAGGGGCCTGCTGCTTTTACGGGAGTTCGATGCCGGGCATATAGTCTTTGATATCGAGTATACCGAGGAAAGTCCCCTGGGGGTCAACTCACAGGTTCTGCGCAATGAGATTCCCGAGCTGTTTCAACAGGAGTTTCGGGAGGTGCAAAATAACATCGACGCACTTTTCAATGCCCTGGCGGCCGGACAGATTCCCCTGGATGAGGCTGAAAGCTATATTGATGATCTGCAGCAGCTGACCGAGGAATCCCGGAACACGCTGCTTACAAAGGTTCGGGATATAGAGCGGGATAACGATGCCTTCTTCGGCAAAATGGCTCACTTGAACGGGAGGAGCTTTTTTACTACCTCCACTCTTAACGAGGAAGATACCTCGGTAAATAAATCCCTTATCGAATACGCCAAGGAGCATGTTGCTCTTACTCAGGTTTCGGGAGAGAATCCCGGATTGCGCAAGGCAGAAGGGATACGGCCTGCTATTTACCCTATTCTGAGCCGGGCCCGCGGCGCGGGCTTCCCCAATGTAAAGGTCGACCCGGATGGGGTGCGACGACGGATAGACCTGCTTATAGAATATGAGGACAGGTATTTTCCGCAACTGGCATTTGCACCGCTGCTGCAGTGGCTGGGGAATCCGGAAGTAGAGCTGGGTACGCATTCTATCACTCTGAGGGATGCCGAGCATCCGGATAGAGGAACAAAGGATATTAAGATACCCCTCACCGAGACAAATCACCTGCTGATCAATTGGCCGCAGCAAAGTTATGAAGAGAGTTTTCGCCATCTTAGTTACTATGAGCTGGTATATAACCGCGAGCTTGAACAGCGATTAATTGAGAACCTACATATAATGGAAGAGGCTGGCTACCTTGCATACCACGAGGGCGACTTTCCACTTATGGATGCCTATAATTATGCGGAAGATATCAAGCAGGAGGTATTGGAGGGGGGGGATCCGGAGTTGATGGATGAGTACGTTGAGGTGCGCCGCATGTTTTTTTCCGGAGTCGAGGACTTCTTGAACGGTCCGGCGGAGGCTTCCATCGATTCTGAGATAGACAGGATACTCTCTTCGGGTCAACTGGATGAACAGACGGAGGAGGCGTACCGGGAAATAAGGAGCCAGATACCTGAAGTTTTTTCGGCCGGAAGGGACGTGCATGAAAACCTCGCTTCCTCCCGGGCTCGGCTGGCCGAGGCTATCCCCGATTCCTTCATTATCATCGGCTTTGTGGGTACCTCTACCACAGATATCGGGGTTACCCCCTTCGATGAAGAGTACATGAACGTAGGTACCCATGCATCTCTGGCAAATACTATTCTACAAGAGAACTTTCTTGATGAGCTTCCCGAATGGTATTCGATGGTTTTAGGACTCTTTGCAGCACTGTTGGTGACTCTGGTGATTAGACGGATGACACCGGTTCATTCCCTGCTCTTTGGTATTCTGTTTTTATTTGTGATTGTTGCTGCGGACCTGGGTGCATTTGTATCAACCGGGGTATACTTGCCGCC